>CANJEF010000025.1 GCA_947472965.1 Sphingobacteriales bacterium | reverse complement strand
TATTTTATGAACATTTTCTATTCAGCTGATTGTTCTTCCGTGGTAGATTCAGCAGCTGGCGATACTTCTTTTTCAGTTTCCGCCTTTTTCTTGGCTGCGCCACTTCTTCTTGTTTTCTTGGCTGGAGCGGCTGCTTCGCCCTTTCCTTTTCCGTAGATTTCATTGAAGTCTACCAGTTCGATCATTCCCATTTCAGCGTTATCTCCCAAACGAATACCCAATTTGATAATTCTTGTATATCCACCAGGACGACCAACCACTTTTGGACCTACTACAGTGAAAAGTTCTTTCACTGCAGCTTTATCATTCAAATATGAAAAAACCAAGCGATGGTTGTGCATGATTTGTTCCTTTGTATCAGCCTTTTTGGTTTTGGTAATCAAAGGTTCAATATAAGTTCTAAGTGCTTTTGCTTTTGCAAGGGTGGTAACGATGCGCTTATAAGTGATAAGCTGACCGGCCATATTAGCCATCATCGCAACCCTGTGTGATTTTGTACGACCTAAATTATTGATTTTATCTCCGTGACGCATGACATGTTGTTTTTAGAGGCTGTACCGTGTCAGGAATTACAGCCTTGTTTATAAATCCGGCGAACCGGTGTTAATTAAAATTCATCTACATCGATACCCAACTTGGCAAGGTCCATTCCAAAATGGAGGCCACGCTCATTTAGTACTTGTTCGATTTCAGAAAGTGATTTTTGTCCAAAGTTTCTGAACTTCATCAAGTCTTCTTGCTCGTATTGAACAAGCTGACTCAAGCTGTTGATTTTTGCAGCTTTTAGGCAATTAAAGGCACGTACAGAAAGATCAAGATCTTCCAATGGTGTCTTCAATACTTTTCTAAGTTGAAGTGTTTGCTCATCAACCAAGTCTTCTTTTTTCTCTTCCTTGTTATCAAAGGTGATATTCTCATCTGTGATAATCATAAGGTGTTGAATCAGAATCCTTGATGCTTGTTTAACGGCATCTTCCGGATGGATGGTTCCGTCTGTAACAACATCCAAAAGAAGTTTCTCGAAATCAGTACGTTGCTCAACACGGGTATTTTCAATACCGTATTTCACACTCTTTATTGGTGTATGGATTGAATCGATTGGAATGTATCCAAATGGTGCATCTTTCAACCTATTATCTTCGGATGGAACATATCCCCTTCCTTTAGAAATATGCATTTCGATGTTGAGCTTTGCAGAAGAATCCATGGTACAAATCAACAAATTTGGATTCATAACCTGGAAAGTACCTGTAACCTCATCAATCATACCTGCATTGAATTCAGATTTTCCTTTGATTGTAAGTGAGATCTTTTCAGATTGCACGTCGTGATCAAGGATTTTCTTGAACCTGATTTGTTTCAAGTTTAAAATGATTTCAGTTACGTCTTCAACAACACCCTTTAGTGTTGCGAATTCATGGTCTGCCCCTTCAACAGATATGCCAGTGATGGCATAACCTTCCAAAGAGTTTAACAGTACCCTGCGTAATGCGTTTCCTATTGTAACTCCATATCCGGGTTCCAGTGGGCGAAACTCAAACTGAGCTTCAAAGTCGTTTGCCTTCTGAAGAACTATCTTATCCGGCTTTTGGAAATTTAAAATGGCCATATTTAAATTTCAGTTTATGTTTTGATCTCAAGCAAGCTTAAGAAACGGGTTATAAAAATACCTTTATGCCTTTGGCATTCAGGTTGATTACTTAGAGTATAATTCTACGATAAGTTGTTCTCTGATATTTTCAGGAATATTTTCCCTTTCAGGCATCATTAAGAATGTACCAGAAAGTTCAGCTTCACTAAATTCAACCCATCCGATTTTTGGATTTTTAGGCTTAATGAATCCAGTGAGATGCGCATTCCCCATGCTCTTGTCCTTAAGCGTAATAACATCACCCGGCTTAAGCTGGTATGATGGAATGTTTACAACATGGTCATTTACCATAATATGCTTATGGGCAACCAGCTGACGAGCTGATGGTCTAGAAGGCGATATTCCCATGCGATATACTGTGTTATCGAGCCTTGCCTCAAGAAGTTTGATCAGGTTTTCACCTGTAACTCCTTTCAAACGAGCCGCTTCTTCGAAAGTCTTTCTAAATTGGCGCTCCAACACACCATAGGTGTATTTTGCTTTTTGCTTCTCTTTTAACTGGATTGCATATTCACCTGGAGCCTTGCGTTTTTTTGAACCGCCATGCTGACCGGGAGGATTGCTGTTTTTATCCAGATATTTTCCGTTTCCTAGAATCGGTTCCCCGAATTTTCTACAGATTTTCGTTTTGGGTCCTGTGTACCTTGCCATAATTTTACTTTTTGATTTTTTATTAAATGACGAGGGATTATTAAAAAATCATAAAACTGAATCCCTTGCCTTAGTATTGTTGGTTAATTATACCCTACGTTTTTTTGGAGGACGGCAACCGTTGTGTGGAAGTGGTGTAACATCCTTGATCATTACAACTTCGATTCCAGAATTTGCCAAAGCGCGTATCGCACCTTCCCTGCCCGAACCTGGACCTTTCACGTAAACATCTACGCGCTTCAATCCTGCATCTAGTGCTACTTTTGCAGCATCTGAAGCAGCCATCTGTGCAGCATATGGTGTATTTTTCTTAGAACCTCTGAAGCCCATTTTACCTGCACTGCTCCAAGAAATAATCTGACCAGTTTTGTTTGTCAAACTGATAATGATATTGTTAAACGTTGCGCTGATGTGGGCATCACCGAAACTATCAACTTTAACCACTCTTTTTTTAGCGGCAGATTTTCCGCTGTTTTGTTGTGCTTTTGCCATGATTAATTAAAAAAGGTATTCAAAATTTCTAAAGTCTTTTCAGACCCTGTTCAACCCTCACTGCACCGTTTCTGGCGCTGAACAGCTTTAAATGGTGCATATAAAAAATTGGTTTGTAAATACAAAACCAATTCATTATTATTACTTCTTCGCTGCCTTCTTCTTACCAGCTACCGTCTTCCTCTTTCCTTTTCTCGTACGGGCATTCGTTTTTGTACGCTGTCCCCTTACTGGCAATCCTTTACGGTGACGTAAGCCGCGGTAGCAGGCAATATCAAGCAAACGCTTGATAGACATTTGAACTTCTGAACGAAGTTGACCTTCTACTTTGAATTCATTGGTGATGAGATTTCTGATAGCGGTTAATTCATCATCATCCCATTGATTTACTTTCTTGTCGTAATTTATTCCAGCCTTGTCAAGAATGTAACGGGCAGTGGAACTACCGATACCAAAGATGTAGGTCAATCCTATTTCTCCCCTTTTATTCTTTGGTAAGTCTATACCTGCAATACGAGCCATACGTGTTTATTGTTTTTTCTGTACTGTATTAAAAAATGATTAACCTTGACGCTGCTTAAAGCGAGGGTTTTTCTTGTTAATTACATATAACTTTCCTTTCCTGCGCACGATTTTACAATCTGTACTGCGTTTTTTAATGGATGCTCTAACTTTCATATTTAATATTTAAGCCTCTCGGCGTTACTTATTTATACCTGAAAATAATTCTACCTCTAGTTAAATCGTATGGACTCATCTCAACACCAACCTTGTCTCCAGGAAGTATTCGGATGTAGTGCATTCGCATCTTCCCTGAAATCGTGGCCAATATCTCATGTCCATTTTCTAACTTCACTTTAAACATCGCATTGCTTAGAGCGTCGATGATTATTCCGTCTTGTTTAATGAGCGCTTGTTTGGCCATACTTTTTGGGTGCGCAAAGATAACAAAACCTAGCTAATTAGAAAATTTCTTTTGAAAATAAATGAGTTGTGAAATAAATCAAATCGATAATTTCATTTCTGATTCAACATAGATATCCAAATAATCGTGTAAATAGCTGATTTTCAATTTAATGAAAAAAATAATTCTTTTATCTGATACCCATTCTCATTTAGACAATCGCATCCTTCCCTACCTAGAAAGTTGTGATGAAATTTGGCATGCTGGTGATATTGGAGATCCGCTGGTGTTAGAAACCTTGGAAAAATATGTGCCGGTTAGGGCTGTTTACGGCAATATTGACGACCAACCCTTGCGAAAAGCACTTCCTGAGGCAATGGATTGGGAAATAGAGGGTGTTTCTATTTTAATGATACATATAGGGGGAAGACCGCCGAAGTTTGAGAAAGGGATCAAAAATCTCTTACTTGAAAAAAAACCAAGAATTTTTGTTTGTGGACATTCGCATATCCTATTGATCCAATATATGCCCGAGCTTAATTGCCTCCTGCTAAATCCAGGTGCATGTGGAAAATCAGGCTGGCATAAAAAACAGACAATACTTCGGTTTGAAATCGACAAAGGGGATATCAAAAATATGGAAGTAGTAGAATTTGATAGACTTCAGGCAACCAAATGATATCCTTTGTAATTACATACCAGGAAATAAAGATCGTGCTACCAAACCCCTGAATGGCCAAGGAACAGCTACTATAATCAAGCTCAACGCCAATACAAAATACCTCAAGGCTTTTTTGTATTTCGTTGCATCATCCACATTCTTTTTAGCCATGCCATAACCAAGAGTAATCATAAGAATGGCCAATATCATTGAAACAGGATGCTCCATTTGAAAAAACCTCAGGTATGGGTCTTTCATCATTGAAACGCCTTCTGGCTTAACATATGAAAGAATGCCATAACGTCCCAACAACCACTGATACAACCCAAGTAATAGTGTAATATGCGACGCTATCATTGTAAATAACCAAATCTTTTTATCAGACGCTTCAAAGGGCTTCTTTAAAGTCATGCCACTATAGCTTTTTAAAATGGACAAAAGTAGCAAGATGATGATAATCCAACGAAGTAAATTATGTAAATGAAGCAGTCCTGTTTGCATAAAAAATAGATTGTTATTCAAAAGTAAGGCAATGCGTTTAAATTGGGATCATCATTTTATCAATCGAACACAGTTCTTGAAAAAGAACTGATTAACTTGCAGCATGGCTGAGTTGAATTTTATTATTGAAAAGAAAGATACCCAAACCAAGGCAAGAGCCGGTCTAATCCAAACAGATCATGGAACGATTGAAACACCCATATTTATGCCTGTGGGTACAGGAGGAACCGTTAAGGCTGTGACCCAAAAGCAGCTGAAGGAGGAAGTAAAAGCAGAAATCATCCTTGGGAATACCTATCACCTTTACCTACGCCCTGGATTGGAAGTACTTGAAACGGCGGGAGGCCTTCATCAATTCAATAGGTGGGATAAACCAATCTTGACAGACAGTGGAGGTTACCAGGTCTTTTCGCTTGCCTCCAACAGAAAAATAAATGAAGAGGGCGTTGTTTTTCAAAGTCACATTGATGGGTCCAAGCACCTTTTCTCCCCTGAGAAAGCAATTGAAATCCAACGATCTATTGGGGCAGATATCATCATGGCTTTTGACGAATGCCCACCCTACCCGAGCGAATACCAGTATGTGAAGAATTCAATGGAGCTAACACACCGATGGCTCGATAGGTGCATTAAGCATTTTTCAGAAACAGAATCAAAATATGGCTACACACAAAACCTATTCCCCATAGTTCAAGGTGGAACAGAAAAAGATTTAAGAAAAGCATCTTGTGAATTCATCGCTTCAAAAAATGCATCGGGCAATGCAATTGGTGGATTGAGTGTTGGTGAGCCAACAGAATTAATTTATGAGTTTTGCGGCCTGTGCTGCGACAACCTTCCTGAACACAAACCCAGATACCTTATGGGCGTTGGAACGCCGTCAGACTTACTAGAATGTATTTCATTAGGGGTTGATATGTTCGATTGTGTAATGCCAACGAGAAATGGAAGAAACGCGATGTTATTTACCACACAAGGCATTATCAATATCGACAACAAAAAATGGGAATTTGATCATAGTGTGATAGATGATGGACTAGCCAACGAAACCTCAAGCTATTACTCAAAATCATACTTGAGGCATCTGTTAAAGAGCAAGGAAATACTTGGACTAACCATTGCAAGTGTTCAAAATCTTGCCTTTTACCTTTGGCTCATGAAGGAAGCCAGAAATAAAATCAAGGCGGGTGAATTTCTGAGTTGGAAAAATACCATTTTGCCAATCATTAGCAGAAGACTTTAATTTCTAGTAAGTTTATCCACAAGGCTTTTACATTCGATTTAAAAATCATTAATTTAAGGGTATGAAAACACCATTTATTTTCTTTGTACTTCTTGTTGCAGCATCGATAAGCAGCAATGGGCAAGATAAAAAGTTATTTGAAAGACAACTTTTTATACAAGGAGAAGACACATTGCCTTGTAGAATTTTAACCCCTATTGACTTTAAGGAAGGCAAGAAATATCCACTCATTATATTTTTACATGGCGCAGGTGAGAGAGGCAATAACAATGAAGCACAACTCACCTGGGGTGCAGATCTTTTTTTGGATTCATTGAATAGAAAAAACTTCCCTGCCATTGTAGTCTTTCCCCAGTGCCCCCAAAATGATAAATGGTCTGACTACACCAAAACTTCCAAAAGTGATAGCACCGGGTATGTCTGGAGCAATGAGCCCACATTTTCCAAGTCGTTGAGACTTGTATCAACATTTATTGACACCTTGCTGGAATCAAAACAGGTTGACAAAAGAAGGGTCTATATTATGGGACTTTCCATGGGTGGATTTGGGACGCTCGAATTATTGTGGAGAAAGCCAACTGTTTTTGCAGCTGCAATGCCAATATGCGGTGCAATTGATCCCCAAAAAATTGAATTTTATAAACCACAACTTCCAATTTGGATATTCCATGGAGATAAAGACCCGGTAATTTCAGTGTCAAATTCAAGGTTATTATACAATACACTTAGTATCAAAAACAGTAAAGCGAAATATTCGGAATATGCAAATGTGGGTCACGATAGTTGGAAGAATGCATTTGCAGAACCTGATTTTCTCCCTTGGCTTTTCAATCAAAAACTTGCATCAAAAAAATAATTTAGAGGCCGATAGATAATCCAATTAGAATATTTCTTTTGGGAGCAGCATTAAAAAATCGAGAACCAAAAGCATTCAAGTCGTTCCCAAGACTGTACTTCTCATTGAGCATATTATCAATCAAGACAAAATAATCAAGGTCAGTTTTTTTAAGTTTTTTCTTCCATCCAAACTTCATTTGCCAGAGCCTATAACTGGATGCATTAAACGTATTTGCGTCATTCAAAGGGAGACTTCCTGTGTAATTAAAACTAATATTAGAATAAAAGTTTTTTGCAAAAGTTGCATCAACAGAAAATACAAAAACCTCTTTGGGCACTCCAGTTAATTTTTTTCCACTATAATTATTTGAACCTATTTGATATTGATTAAAAGTAAAATCATTGAATGTGGTGGCTTGTGAAATAACAAGTTTTTGAAATATTTTATTCGAATTGCTGTTCAAAACAACCCAATTCAATTCAGATTCCACTCCTCTTTGATTTGTACTTCCAGCATTGATGAAATATTCAGCTCCAGCCGCATTTGTTTGTCTTACAATTGCGTCTTTCAAATTGAATTCAAAATAATCAAATGACCAACCAAGTCTATTCCCAAAAGCCTTTAGCTTCAAACCAATTTCCTTATTCCAACCATATTCAGCTTGAAGTCCAGTATAAATACCTCCTGCAGAAGGCCTTATTTCCGCGATGGTTGGAGATGAATAACCCTTTGCAACCTGCACATAGAAACCAAGGGCTGAGAAAGGCTCTATCATGCAGGCAATCCTTGGAAGCAACTGGGGGTTGAATTTACTCGTTGCCGCTCCGTTAAGCAACAGTCCTTTTATTCGCTGGAGATCATACCCAAAAGAATTAATACTCACACCAACCTGAAAGCGAAGAAAATCAACTGGGGAATAATTCAGTTGCGAAAATCCAAAAAGCTGTTTTGCATTTACCCGATCAACTACTGATTTGCCATCGCTTATTCCCTTGTTGTTTCCACTGCTGTCAATCCGATAATGACCGAATTGAATTTCAGCACCGCTTATCCATTGAACAGGATGAAGCCCACTTGTTTGATAAGCGAACTTGGTCCTAAGCCCTATGTTAGACTCATTTCTTTTTTCATAATTCGTTATGAAAGGATTCTTAAACCCTGTCATGGCGCTTGTTACTGAACTCGTGCTTGTCCACTTTTCAGATAATTTATACCGCAAGGAAACCCCCAATAATCCTGTCCTGTTATAGATACCAGCTCGTTGATCGACCGCGGAAGGCAACGAAGCAGTTGCAGGCCTAGCTTGCTTGGGATTGGCAGCAAATTGCGCAGCAGTCAGTCCACCAGGTGTATTATAATGTAAATCAGAAAACAAAACAATTCCATTGATGGAAGCCCGAGTTCCTTGATTGAATTCAAATTGATATTGCAAATTATCTTTCCGCATGCTGCTTTGAACTCTATAACCATTAGATTGGTAATGACTTTGAACCAAGTTAGATTTAAACTTTTTTGTATTGTATTGGTAACTGACATTTTCGTTGAATGTTCCAAAGCTGCCGGCAGACAACATTACCTTAAGCTTCTTTTCATTCCCATCTGAAAAAAAATCAGTACCAGAAAACAAGATTGCACCCCCCGTACCTGCCCCATAAATGCTTCCAGAAGGGCCTTTAATTATTTCAACATGGTCAAGTCCAGCAACATCAAGAAGATTAAGATATGTATTACCCCCTGCATCTGTAAGTAAAAAATCATTTAAGTAAACCTTTACATTGCGTACTCCAAATGGAGAACGCAACAAACTCCCCCTCATTGATAAACGATAGCTGCCAGGCGACCTTTCTTCCATTCTTACTCCAGCCACATTATTAAAGGCTGGAACGAGTGAATAAGTTGAGGCCCTTTGAAGTGCTGTTTTTGAAATGAGCGAAATGGATGCGGGTATCTTTTGTTTTATTGTATTTGCTTCGTAGGCTTTAATGTTAATCTCTTCCAGGGCTGTTGTAGAATCTTTGCTAACCTGGGCAATAGAATTCGAAAGAAAAAAAATCGATGAAAAAAACAATATAGAAATTCGCATCTGCAAAATTATTTGAAATACACATAAAAAAAACCCGGCATGATAACCGGGTTTTGAATTATAACAATGAGTTATTTCTTTAGATACATCACTTCCTTAACCAGCTTTACCGTACGTGGAATATCAGGAAGGTATGCCGCAACAAGATTAGGTGCATAGTGCATAGGAGCATCGGCATTTGTGATCCTTCTGATAGGAGCATCCAAATAATCGAAGCCTTCCTTTTGGATTCGATAGGCGATTTCAGAAGAAACAGAGGCGAATGGCCATTGTTCTTCAACGATAACCAATCTGTTTGTTTTCTTTACACTTTCAAGAATAGTATACCAATCAAGGGGCCTTATTGTTCTCAAATCGATTACCTCAGCACTGATTCCTTCTTTTTCAAGTTCCTCGGCAGCTCCCAGAGCCACTTTCATCATTTTATTAAAAGAAACGATGGTAACATCTCTTCCCGGTCTTTTGATATCAGCCTTGCCAATGGGAATAAGATATTCTTCAGCCGGCACTTCTCCTTTCTCACCATACATGACTTCACTCTCCATAAAAATGACAGGATCGTCATCTCTGATGGCACTTTTTAATAAGCCCTTGGCATCATATGGATTGGAAACTGAAATAACTTTTAATCCCGGAATATTAGCGTACATACTTTCAAAGGCAGTGGAGTGTTGTGCACCCAACTGACCAGCTGAACCATTGGCGCCCCTAAAAACAATGGGACAACCAACTTGTCCACCACTCATGGCCAACATTTTAGAGGCCGTATTTAGAATTTGGTCCAAGGGCAAAACTGCAAAATTCCATGTCATGTACTCAACTATGGGCCTTAGTCCATTTTGAGCAGCACCTACGGCAATTCCGGTGAAACCCAATTCTGCAATGGGGGTATCTATAACACGCTTAGGACCGAACTCATCGAGC
>CANJEF010000024.1 GCA_947472965.1 Sphingobacteriales bacterium | reverse complement strand
TAAACGCTTCTATCCCTTCCGCATGGCCCATCTTCACACAGTCGTTGAATGGGAAAAAAGCATCACTCGACATAACTGCACCTTTCAAATCAAAATTAAACTGCCTTGCTTTTTCTATGGCATGCCTTAAGGAATCAATCCTTGAAGTTTGTCCGCATCCTTTACCAATGAGTTGTTTGTTCTTCACCAAGGCAATAGCATTTGACTTAAGGTGTTTACAAACTTTGTTTGAAAATAGCAGGTCTGATTTTTCCAATTCGGTTGTTTCTCTTCCACCTGTTTCTTCCCATTTTTCTAAGTTGCCATCATCGGTATCCTGCATTAATACACCATTAAGTAATGACCTGAATTGAGATTTACTGGTTTGAAATTGTTTTTGTTCAAGTACTATCCTGTTCTTTTTTGACTTTAATACATCCAATGCAGATGGGTCATATGACGGGGCTATTAGTACTTCAAAAAATATCTCATTAATCTGTTCTGCAGTATTTTTATCGATTTCCTTGTTACATACAAGTACACCTCCAAATGCACTCTCAGGATCCCCGGCCAGTGCATCCTGCCATGCAGACAGTACCGTTGATCTGCTTGCAATACCACAAACATTGGTATGTTTGATGATTGCAAAAGTTGCATCTGATTCATTGTTGAATTCAGCAATGAGTTGAATGGCTGAATCAACATCTACAAGGTTATTATATGAAAGTTCTTTTCCGTTTAATTGGTTGAAAAGCACTGAGAGGTCGCCATAAAATTTACCATGTTGATGTGGGTTTTCGCCATATCTCATGGCCTGTGGATTTCCAGCAGTGTAAAGAAAATGATTTTCATTATCTGCATTGAAATAATTCGAGATGGCAACATCATAGTGTCCTACTACTTGGAAAGCTTTTGCGGCATACGATTTTCTTTGTTCCAATGTAGTATTCCCATCCTGTGTTTTCAGCATTTCGATGACAGGTTCATAGTCCAGTTTCGATGCTACAACAAGTAAGTCGCTGAAATTTTTTGCTGCAGCTCTTATCATCGAGGGGCCTCCAATGTCAATTTTTTCAATGATAAGTTTTTCCTCAGTTGTATTTGCTAGGGTTTCCTCAAATGGGTAGAGGTCTACAACCACCATGTCAATCTGAGGAATTTCATATTCTTTCATCTCAATCAGGTCCTGTTCTACTCCTCTTCTTGCCAGAATTCCACCAAACACTTTGGGATGCAGCGTTTTTACCCTGCCGCCAAGAATGGAAGGGTATTCAGTAACTGATTCTACCGGTATGCAGGTAAATCCAATTTTTTCAATGTATTCCTGGGTACCACCTGTTGAATAGATGGCGACTCCTTGGTCATTCAAAAGCTTTATCAGTGGTTCCAAGCCATCTTTATAAAACACTGAAATCAACGCTGATCGTACCTTTTTTTGCATGATCTAATTTTTAAATACTGAGAATCTATATGCGGAGTTTTCCATTACTAGCGGTCCTTCTTCATCCACCGAATAGAAGCGCAAAAGTAACCTATCTGCTTCTGTTTGCCATTGCTGAATTTTCCACAGTTTGTTAGATGCATCGGCAATCAGGAGCATAGCGGTGTCAGTATGTTTTAAAAGTGTATTTAACTCGATTCTCGGAGTTCCGGTAAGAACGACAATCTTGCTAATGGACTGCTTATTTTCACCCAACTTCACCCGTGGAGTTAATGTTATCATTAATGGGTATGAAGGGATACTACTGAACTCGAACCTTTCAATCCAATATTTTTTCGCCAATTGTTTTTTTAGTATTGTTAATTTATCGTGGTTTTCAAGTAGAGAATTGTTTAGAATTAGTCTGGCAATATTACCGTCTTGAAGCATAATGCAAGTACCGCCGGGGACATTGAGTATTGCAATTCTACTTTTTAATGAACTGATTCCATGGATGTTATTTGTTGCATAAGCAACCGACACGATTAATAGTAAATTAATAAAATAATTTCTTGTTTTGTGTTTTAAAAATTTCCACAAGAAATACAAAGCCAAATACATGAGAATCAGCGTAGGCACCCCAATGAAAATATCATTGATGATGGCAAAGGGAATGCCTTCGATTTTTCTAATGTATCCATTCATGCCATCAATAATTATATTGGTAATGAATGATAATGTATCAGTTTTTAAGTGGATAAATTCCGTAAGACAGAGCAGCAGTTCTGCAAGAAGCAGGATGCTGGATAAGGGAACAGCAACAAGGTTTGTTATAAGAAATAATACTGGAAACTGGTTAAATTGATACAATGATATTGGCGTTGTCAATAATTGTGCAGCAATGGTAATGGAAACCATTCCCCAGCATTCCTTAATGATCGGATTTTTTACGAATACCATTTTGCTGATCAACGGGTTGAAAATTAAAATGGATCCAACAGCCGCATAGCTGAGTTGAAATCCTAAGTCGTTTACTATGTCTGGATAAACCATCGTTTGTATATATGCTGATGCCATCATTGAGTTTAGTGTATTCGGTTTTCTGCTCAATGCTTTTCCAACTAGAATAATTGTGGTCATCAAGGCACTTCTGACTACCGACGGAGTAGCTCCTGTTAGAAGGGTAAACCACCATATTACTGGCAGGGTAGTAAAAAGTGAAATATATTTTACTTTTTCAGGAGTCGACATTTTATTGACAAGCATATTGATGATCATAAAAATGAGTCCAATATGCAATCCTGAAATGGCTATAACATGAACGACGCCGGTATTTATATAGGATGATAGCAGAGAAGAGTCCATGTCATCCCGATGCCCAATTAAGATGGCTTCTGCAAGTCCATATTTTTCTTTGTCCTTTAGTTTTTGTTGAAGCGTATGAATAATCCACGTTTGTGTGTGGTTTATCCAGTTTGAAATCAAGCGTTTTTCTCTGCCAATCAAAAAAAAATCATCGTTGCTACTGATGCTTATTTTTGTGTATACTCCTCTTTTAGCCGATTCTTTGCTGAAATCATACGCGCCAGGATTTGCGGTGTTTTTAATCCTTTTGATGATGGCGCTGGATAAGATGACATCCCCTTCATTCAATATGGCCAATGAATCTTCAACATAGAGATATCCATTGGTGATGTATTTGGGATGTTCATCTGCTGTATAAATTTCTGCTAAATACCTTTTACCATTGTTCGTTTTTTTGTAGGGTTCTTCTATTTTAAAGCAATGTACATTTCCGCGGATACTGAAATTGTTCTTTGTAATATTTGTTTTTATGTTATGAACTACTCCGCCAAAGCTGGATATCATCATTACAATACATACCCCTTCAAATAAATTTAATTTCCACTTCCATTTTAGCGGTAGTATTCGAATTGAGATGATAATTACGCTTGCCGTAAATAAAATTAAAACCCACGATTTTAGATCAGTCTGAAAAATAATATCAGTTGTTATTCCTGCTGCGAAGGGAACTGATATCCTTACAAACGGTGCGTTTTTAAAATGCGTGTCTGAATAGCGTGCCATTGTTTATATGGCTCGCAAGTTGTTCAACCTGATTGATTCAAAGAATGTTTAAATCACTGGTACCGTTGTTTTTTTCTTGAAACGTATTTTTCTAAAGATATTTTCTGTTGACAACAGGATTTTTGTAACTTGGATCAAACCTTAAATCATGGGGAAGCACTTCTTTTTGATGGCACTCGTAATTTTTTCTGTTGCTTTTTTTATGGGTTGTACTCCCACACGGATTTACATTGTACGGCATGCTGAAAAATCATTGGATGGGTCAAAAGATCCTCTACTCACATCGGAAGGAGAGGAAAGGGCAAAAACCTTGGCTGATCTTTTAAAAAGAAGGAAAATTGAAAGATTTTATGCAACTGAAACACAAAGGGCTGTGTCAACTGCTAAGCCCCTTGCCGACCTCATGAAGAAGCCTGTTTTATTTTACTCAAGCGATTCAATACCACAGTTTATTATCAAGGTTCTTGACTCTGCCGTAAATACGCTTGTGGTGGGACATAGCAATACTGTTCTGAAAATTTTATTCGACATGGGATTGAATCCAAGCATTAAAGAGATTGGGGACAATGAATATGATCACCTTTTCATAATCTCGCTTCGTAACAAAAATAGTAGTGTTGGTTATACCATGAGTCTATATGAAACACGTTACGGAAAGTCTCCCTCTAACACCCCTAAGAGATAGCGTTTAAAAATCCAATCCCAAGGCAAAGTACCAAATTGGTTTTCCCTTGAAAAATCCACCCATTGGCCAACCTGAATCTACCCTGAGGAAGTACCCAAGCACGGTGCTTCTAAGTCCAAAGCCATATCCACCAACAAATGGCCCAATGCCACCTGTTTTGATATTTATTTGTACTGGCGGATTCCCATATGTATTATTAGGTCTGCCAATTTTCGAGAATCTTCCGTTCCATGCGCTACCGAGATCGGTGAATTGAACGAGTTGCAAGTTCCGTATAAAGGCATTATTTATGGGTCTGTTTAATAGCGTAGCAAAAACAGGAAACCTGAATTCACTATTAAGAACAACATTATTATTGCCATTGGCAATATTCTGTTTATGTCCCCTTAAGTTTAATGCCAATGTTTGATAAGCATAATTTTGATCGGGTGCAGGTACCACACCATAGTTGAATTTAGGATTCAGCCATCCTTCAACCCCTCCAAGATAATAGATGAGCTTTTGGGTTCCGAATGAAAAATCTGCAGCAGCCCTTCCAGCCCAAATGAAATTCCTATAAATAGGATAGTAGTATCGCGCATCTGCACCTATGTTAAACATAAACTTACCTGTGCTATTTGACTTTACAAGGTTTGAATTGATGTCAGTGAATACTTTATATCGTAATCCATTGTATATGTTCATCGTTGGATTGATGGTGTTGTCATGAACATATTCAAATTTCACAAGCGCATACTTTAACTGTGTATCAGGCATGGCCCTTGTAGGATCATAGTTTGCATCCGACTTAATGATAACCCTATCGCTTCTATATCCAATACTTGCCCTAATGCTTTTTACTTCATTGAATGGGTAGCTAATGTTTAGCTGATATAGATTGGATGCAAGTTTATTTTTAAGGTATGACTTGATATCTGTTTGATCGAAAATGGGATAATTTTCCTGGTTGCTTCTGTAGTAAGTAAGGCCCCAGTCATATCGTTTTTTTAGGTTTTGAAATGAAGCCAGGTAGTCATTATCTTTTAGATTTGTTGCAACCCTGAATCCACCAGTGAACTTAATATCTTCCATGATATCAGATATTCCCATACGGATGATACCGTTAAGCGCGTTGCTGTTGGAAAGATAGATTGGACCAGAGCCCCCGCCGTAAGGTTGATACCTGTTTACCAGAATCGAATTGTTAAATCCAGATACAACATAGTCTGATGCAAAGCGGAGTTTATAATCGTAGAGTTTAGCATTTTTAATAATGTCTTTCGCTGCTGGATTTATTTCTTGCTCTGAGGTAAGAGCCTTGCTATCTTGAATTTCATCGGTAAATTCTGTTTGGAATTTTTTTGGATTTTTGTCCAGGCTTGAGTCTAACCCCTGTGTGGTCTTTATGTATTTGGTTGGATCTGCTTTTTGTTTTCTTTGTTTGTCCAACAACTCCCTGATATAGGTTGTTGGTCTGGCATTCACATTTCTTTTATTAAGAACGGTTTCATTGATTTTCAATTTGTAGAGAAAACGCAAATCTCCTTCCTGTCTAACTTCACTAACCAGGTTGTTGTCTCCAGCACCCCTTGTTTCCAGCAAACTGCTTTGGTAATTTGTAATCGGAAAAGTATAGGTGCTGTCGCTTGTGATGGACATGTATCCAATAGAATCTGGTTCAGATTTATTCCAGGCTTTCAAGGTTGAATCCAGTTCTTGTCTCTCAGGATTCCTTAGCAGGTCTTCACCAATTTTGTATAGGGTATCTATTCCTGCTCTTTGCGTTTTGAAAAATCCGGCATAGCGATTACCAATGCCATTGGCATCACTAACAAAG
This sequence comes from Sphingobacteriales bacterium, assembly GCA_947472965.1. The sequence continues at coordinate 4,063 of CANJEF010000024.1, read as the reverse complement.
GTGAAGTGGTTTACATTATATTGCAAAGGATAGCGTGCTTGGCCAAGTTGTTGGTTCGTAAGCTGTGTGATTTGCCTGAATTCGCTTTTGTTCCAATTGTCTACTAAAAAAATATTGTGAGGATAGCGGGTGGGTAAAACCGAATCGGCCTTTGAGGCAATGGGCGAAGGCCTATTTGATGAGAAAATGATGCCAGTCTTTCCGGGAAAGGAAACAAAGGATGCATCCATATCATCATAAGGATCATTGGTTATTTGTTGGATACTCTGTTCCTTTATCTTGTAGACAAAGATGTCGGACTGTCCATTTTTAACAGCACTTAAAATCAAGGTATTATTATCGAGCATGAACTTCGCATCTTGTATTAATTGAAATTCGGGAAGCTCCTGTTTGTTTGTCTTTATTCTTGAAAGAACATCATAAACAAACATTTTTATTTTACCTGATTCAGTATATACAACAAGAAGCTTTGATCCTTTTGGGTCCCATGCCATCAAAGGATAATTAGGGTTGAGCTCATCCTGGTTGTTTAAAATGCCTGCTTTCAGTAATGTTTTTCTTTCAATGGATAAGTCTTCATACACAACCTTGTAAATACCCTTTTGATATTCAACCACTGCGTAGCTGTTGTTTTTGGGGATTGGATTTACTTGAAATCGATAATAATCTTTTCCGTTGATAGCTTCTTCAACTGCTACTACATTTCCCTTGGGTTGATTTCGTCTTCCCTTTAGGTCAGCATAGTATTTTTCTGATTCAACTTCCATGAATTCTTCGAGTAGTTCCTTAAATTTTTTCTTGGTGATTTTCAGACTCGCTGCATTCAAACTCTTGTAAATCCTTGATAGGTAGAGGAAGTAGGTGATATTGTCTCGTCTGTATTTGTCTTCAATGAACTTCCAGAAAGCATGACCTGCGAGTTGCGGTTCCTTGAAAGCAAATTGATAAAAGTTCTTGTAATTGCCAGATAGCAGAGATGATTTTAATTTATCATCCAGTGTTGTACTCCAGTTTTCTGCAGCATAGGCTATGTAGCCTTCCGTAAGCCATTTAGGTAAATCGAGCAAAGTTTGGTTTGATGCAAATTCACCTAGGTCGTCACCAAAAAGCAAATTTTCAACAAGAATTTGTGCAACCCCTTGTTTGATTTGCCTTTCCAGGTTATTCAAATTGCCATCAAAATAAATGATCATCTTGTTGTTCACCAATTTGGTTACACCGCCTGTGTTTTGCCAATCTATTCCGATTCCAATATTTGATTGCCTAAAATCAGTAAAGCTGTTATAAACAACAATATTTGCCCTTCTTTGTAGTCCGTATTCAACAAAATCTTCTAACACGGGAAGAATTTCCTCCGCTGATTTTGCAGCCATTTTTCCCAGGGCTTCGCCGCCTTCAATGAAATGCACATTGAAATTGTCCGTTTGGTAAAACTTCCACTTGAATTTTTTGTATTGCACCCTGTTTTTTCCATATTCTACTGAACTGACTTGAGAATGGACAGTTGAAAACAGGAGCAGTATAAACGACAATACTAAAACTGATTTTTGCATGGTAATTAAGTTCAAATGTTTGGATACTTTTGCATTTTGGACGAATCGGTATCCGCCCTAAAATTAACGCATTTAAGCAATAAATCTCAGTGATGTTAAACGTTAAAATTTTCCCTTTTAATGCCCTACAGGAAAACACTTATCTGCTCTATAATGAGGTTGGACAGTGTATTATTGTTGACCCCGGATGCTACTCAGAGGATGAGCGGGATTTGCTATCCAAATTTATCCGGGATAAAAGGCTTTCACCCATCATGTTGGTCAATACACATTGTCATTTGGACCATGTGTTTGGGAATCGTTTTGTTGCCGAAACATACAAGTTGGAACTTTATATACATCCGGGAGAAAAAAAGGTACTTGAAATGGCCCCAACAAGTGGGTTGATGTGGAATTTGCCGTTTGATAACTATGAAGGTGTTTTAAGGGATCTCGTTCCGGGTGAATTTATCAATTTGGGTGACGACAAGTTAAAAATACTCTTTATGCCAGGCCATTCTCCAGCCAGTGTTGGATTTTATAGTGAAGAGGCTGGTTTCGTTGTTGCCGGTGATGTGTTGTTTAGGGAAAGCGTTGGCCGAACGGATCTGCCAGGGGGTAATCCTGATGTGCTGCTAAAAAGTATCCGGGAAGAGCTTTTTGTGCTTCCGGACGAAACTGTTGTTTATGCTGGTCATGGCAAACCAACCACCATTGGATACGAAAAACGCAACAATCCTTTTCTGTCTGTTAACTAGCTTACCTTGATAAATTTCTGGAAAAAGGGGATTTTGCTGAATTCATTTTTTTCAACCCTGAATACAATAGCGATAAAAGCAGTGGTTAAAAAAATCCCGGTAAGATGCAGTATCCAAATTGCAATTGCTGGTGCCTGAATTCTAAGGAGATGGTGTAATACGTAAAGGATACAGGCCAAGGAAATATAGCCCAAACATTTTTTCCATTCATATGGAATTCCATAATATTTCTGGCCCTGGCTATAACTGAATACCATCATTGTTCCATAGCACAAGAAGTTTGCAAGGGCACATGCATAGAATCCCATGGTGGGAATCAGCACATAGTTTACACCAATGGTTATGAGTGCTCCAAGGATCGTTATCAGTGCCCCGAATTTATTTTTGTTTGTTAGTTTGTACCAAATGGATAAGTTATAATAAATGCCTAAAAACAACTTCGATAACATTAAAACTGGAATGATATAGAGCCCTTCCAAGTATTCTGGATGTTTGTTGATGCCCATAAAATACTTCCAAATGTCAAGGAATAAAACCACTCCAAGAAAACAAAGGCAGGCTGCAATCACAAAAAAATTCATGATCCTAGCATACGTTTCTTTTGCATTTTCTTTTGTGGCGTTCTTGAAAAAAAAGGGTTCAGCTCCCATCTTGAAGGTTTGTGTAAATAACACGATTAGGATAGCCAGTTTATTGTTAGCACTGTAGATGCCATTCGCAGCCTTTGCGGCTTCCACTGTTCCATTGAACCTAAATAGGATCATAAATCTGTCAATCGTTTCATTGATTACGCCTCCAAATCCAACAATAATAAGTGGTGTGGAGTAGAGAAGCAGCTCTGTAATCAATTTTTTATCGAAGGAAAGTTTGAAATCCTTGAATTGACCGAGCAGTAGTAAAAAGGTGATGAGACTTGCTACTACGCCAGCGATGAAGATGTATCCAATCCCAATAGAAGAATCATATAGGGAAGAAAGAAAACCCGTGTCACCACGGTCGTGAGCAGGCTTACATATCATTAAAAAAAAGATGATCAGAATGAAGTTGGAAGCGATGTTGATAAATTTTATGAGGGCAAATTTTCTTGGTTTTCCATCAAACCTGATTTTTGAAAAGGGCAATACAGCTAAAGTATCCAATGCCACGATGGCAACTACATAAACAATATATTCTGGATGTTTCCCCAATTCCATGAAGGTCGCAACTTGGCTAGCAGGAAGCAATAGTATAAGACTGAAAAAGGTAGTCGTTATAAGTAAACTTGTGAAGGCCGCGTTGAATACCTTTTTTTCCTCCAATTGCTGGTTGAACCTGAAATAGGAGGTTTCCATGCCATAAGTGAAAATGATATTCAAAAAGGCTGCGTATGCATACAACAGGGATATTTCTCCAAATTGTTCAGGGGCATAAATGTAAGTGAGAATTGGATTAAGCAAATAATTGATAAACCTTCCTGCAATGTTGCTTAGGCCATACCACAAGGTCTGATTTGCAAGTTGTTTGATGCCACTCAATGTTTGCTCTTTGCAACAAAGTTAATGTTTCCCCCCTTAGGTAAATATTCAAGTGTCTATAATTCCTTAGGATGCTAGAATATATATGTCATCATTTCATACTTTTACGGGGTAGATTCAATAAATCATGAGAGCAGTCATTCAACGGGTTTCTGAAGCACTAGTAAGAGTAGAGGGTATCGTTACTGGTAGTATTGGTAAGGGACTCTTGGTCTTTTTGGGCATTGAAGATTTGGATAACGAAGAAGATATTATCTGG
>CANJEF010000023.1 GCA_947472965.1 Sphingobacteriales bacterium | reverse complement strand
GTACCCCTTTCGCAATAATAAATGATGAATATGGTTTCGATCTCCTACAAAGGGTGACTTCCCTTTGTATATCCTTAGAACCATCACCCGAATTGTATCAATCACAGGTATGAAAAGTACAGCCAACCCAATCGCAGGTGATACATTGGAATGAAATAAAACTCCAGATGTTGTTTCTATTGTGATGAAATGGATAACAAGTATGGCATTCATTAAACCGATTAACATGGAACCAGTATCACCTAAAAATATTTTAGGTGGGGAATAATTAAAGACAAGAAAAGCACTCAAAGCAGATGCAATTGAAAACGACAATGAAGCAAAAACGAGGTCTTTGTTGATTAAAAACACAATTCCAAAAAAAACAGAAGATATTAATGACAAGGTTCCAGCCAACCCATCAACCCCGTCGATGAGGTTGTATGCATTGATGATAATCAGAATAGTAAGATAAGTAAATAAAAGAGAGGCTATCTTATTCAATTCATAGATGCCAAGAAACCCGTGCAGAGAGAACAACTGAAAATGACCTTGTTGAACGAGAATAAATATTGCTAGTAATTGTCCAATAAATTTTTTGATGGGAGAAAGAAAAAGAATATCATCCTGAATACCAAGCAAAAAAACCACAACAGATGATGCAAGTAGGTACTGAAGCCATTCCGCATTCGATGAAGGAACTACTGCTGTCATTGAAAGTACAATCGCCAAAAATATAGCTATTCCGCCAAAAAAAGATACAGGATAAGAATGGGGCTTTCGTGCAGATGGAAAATCAAAAATATTTTTTGAATAAGAGAACTTGACCAACAAGGGTATGCAGGTAAATGCAACAATGAAAGAAATAATCGATGTTAAAAAAACCAGAATCATTTTATTTTTTTTATGCCTTTCAAAACAAATTTTAAATAGTAAAGAATAATCAAAACTAAATCGTCTTGCTGTAAGGCAAATCAAATTAAAGGAGAAGGTTGTATGGATTTTAAGAAAGTGGACAGAAGATTTAATTTCAAATGAAAGAATTTCTTCTGAAGCAAAAATAATAATAATCCCTTTGTTAATTTCATCAATTAAATTGTTTTGCAAAAAAGATTTAAAATAATTGAATTTTTGCTACGTATTTATGCGTAATGAACAGCTAAATCATTTAATTTTATGTTAAATACCATTTCGTATGAATTCACTTTCCGATACAGCTACACAAATAAGAAGAGATATTGTCAGAATGGTACATGGTGTACAAAGTGGTCATCCAGGTGGATCATTGGGCTGCACTGATTTTCTTACTGCACTATACTTTAAAATAATGAAACACGACCCTTCATTCAACATGAATGGTGTTGATGAGGATATATTTGTTTTATCGAATGGTCATATTTCTCCCGTTTTTTACGCTTGTCTTGCTCGGTCAGGATACTTCCCGATCAGTGAACTGGACACCTTCCGAAAACTGGGAACCAGATTGCAAGGCCACCCAACCACCCATGAACACCTCCCCGGAGTTCGGATTGCATCAGGTTCGTTAGGTCAAGGTCTGAGTGTTGCCATCGGTGCTGCACTATCAAAAAAACTTAACAAGGATGCTCGCACAGTATATTCACTGCATGGTGATGGTGAGCTACAAGAAGGCCAGATCTGGGAGGCCGTGATGTTTGCAGCTCATAATAAAGTTGATAACCTGATTGCAACAATTGACTGGAACGGACAGCAAATTGATGGACCTACCGACAAAGTGCTGAATCTTGGAAATATTTCTGAAAAATTCGAGGTGTTTGGCTGGCATGTTATTGATATGCAAGGCAATGACATGGATGATGTTGTTGAAAAACTCGAACAGGCAAAGAGCTTCACCGGAAAGGGCAAGCCAATCGCCATCATGATGCATACCTTGATGGGCAAAGGAGTTGACTTCATGGAAAACGACCATGGATGGCATGGCATAGCACCTAATGATGAACAACTATCCAAGGCTTTGTCGCAATTGGAAGAAACGCTTGGCGACTACTAGAGCTAATTGTGGAGATTCATTTGTTGTCTGGACGCCTTATAGGCTGGAAACCAAGATGCAAATAGTCCAATTACAAATACGGTTGCTGTGACCACCAAAAAATCTGCCCAAACCAATTTTACCGGATAATAATCAATCAAGAACGTAGCACCTTCGAGCGGTACCAGCTTATAATTGACCTGAAGCCAATAAAGCAGTAATGAAAGCACAATGCCAGCTGCGTTTCCAATCACCGCAAGTAGCAACCCTTCGCTTAGAAAGATTTTTTTGATCACTCCGCTGTCAGCACCCATTGCCATGAGAATCTGAATATCCTTTTGCTTTTCCAATACCAGCATACTCAATGAGCCAATCATATTAAAGGCGGCCACAATCAGTATCAGTGAAAAAATTGCGTAGATGGCAAATTTTTCAATTTGAATCGTATTATATAAGGTTCTGTTCTGCTCGTACCTGTTTTCAATGACATAGTTTTTACCCAATATCTTTGCGATGTCTGATTTTATTTGATCAGTACGTTTTTCATCTTTCACTGAAAGTTCTGCATAACTATACTCATCGGGCTGGTAATTCATGCTGGACTTCAGAAATTGCAAATCAGTAAAAACGAACTTGTTGTCAAACTCACTCTGAATAGCAAAGCTCCCTGTAGGATAAGCTACAGACATACCAAGTGCATCTGTTAAACTTGAAGCCGATCCTACACCCTTCTTTGGAAAATAAATTGACACAGGCAACAACGACCTGTCCGACATCAGCCCAAGTGCCTGCTCTACCCCAGCGCCAAAAACAAGTCCAGGATGTTCAGCAGTACCCGTATTGAAATTCCCTCTGTACATTTTTTCTGCAACGCCCGATACCCGTTGATAATTTGAATCAATGCCTTTGATGCTAACCACGGCTTGCCATGCTTCATGCTGAAGCAATGCTTTTTCTTCAATGCTGGTTGAAACAAATGCCACTCCAGCGATGGATGAAATTTGGCTAAGTTCTTCAGGAGTTAAAACCAACACCTTTCCTTTTGCCGCACTGATTTTGAGATCGGCATAGTATGAGCCATAAAGTGATTTCACCAACGACTCAAAACCATTGAATGCACTAAGAATAATGATGAGTGATGCAGAGCCAACAATGATCGCAGTAACGCTTATCCACGAAATGATATTGATTGCGTTGGTTGATTTTTTTGCTTTAAAATATCGCCAGGAAAATTTGAATATTTTCGATGCTCTCATTTTTCTTTCTCTTCATTGATTTTTTTGAATAACTCCTCCATCTTGAAAACATAATCGAGCGTATCATCCAAAAAAAACTTCAGCTCAGGCATCCTGCGCAATTGTTGCTTTACCCTTAGTCCCAACAAACGCTTGATCTCCCCCGTCCTGCTTTCAATCTTGGCAACGAGCGCCTTGGCATCATTCACTTTGAACATGCTGAGGTAAATCCGCGCCTCCAAGAGATCGGGCGTAACCTTTACCTTAGAAATGGAAACCATTCCGCCATCGACCATATTCAATCCCATGCGCAAAAAAATATCATTCATATCTTCTTGAATTACACCGGCCACTTGTTTTTGCCTTTTACTTTCTTCCATAATGTTTAGGGTTGATGGGTGTAAAAATAGTTACTTTTGATCCTATTATATAAAAAACGTGATTGTTCCCAAATGAAAAGCCTACGCATCATTTTTTCATACATCAAGAAGTACCCAACAATGGTGATGGGGTACTTCAGCCTGAATATCATTTCCGCATTTTTCTCGCTCATTTCCCTGGCTATGCTCACTCCTTTTTTGACCCTTATTTTTGGGCTTCAGGATCAAGGTGGGTTTAAGTCGTCCAGTTTTAATCTTGGATTTCTGACCAATACACTCTATGCCACGCTGGAAAACATGACCCTCACCACGAGTGGAAAGATAACTGCGTTGGGAATCATTTGCAGCATTGTGGTGGGTTCCATATTATTAAAAAATATTTTCCTGTATTTTTCCCTTTACCTGCTTACGCCGATACGCAACAACATCATCAATGATATGCGTACCAATATGTTCAAGAAAATTCTTGAACTGCCTATTGGTTTTTTCAACGATCAACGCAAGGGTGATATCATGAGCAAGCTCACCAATGATTTGCAAGACATCGAATTTTCGACCATCAGTTTTTTGGAAAGTTTTTTCAGGGAACCCATCCTGATTGCCTTATACCTTTTCGGAATGATTAGTTACAGTCCGCAGCTTTCCCTTTTCCTTCTGCTCTTTCTTCCCGTTGCAGGATTGGTTATTGGAAGAGTAGGCAGATCGCTTAAAAAAGTCTCGGCAGGGGTTCAAGTGAAATTGGGAGAGATCCTCAGCACAATAGAAGAAACCATCGGAGGCATCAGGGTTGTAAAAGCGTTCAATGCAGAGTCGCAGCAATTGAATCGCTTCAACAGGGAGAACAACGAATTGCTTGAAATAAAAAACAAGGCAATAAGAAAAAGAGACCTCGCTTCTCCGGTATCAGAAACAATGGGAATCTTGGCAGTATGTTGTGTTCTTTATTATGGAGGGCGCCTTGTACTGGAAAAAGATTTTTCGCTGAGCGGACCGGCCTTTCTCACTTTCATTGCGATTTTCACACAGGTCATCAATCCATTGAAGGCATTCAGTACCGCCTCTTATAATATCAGAAAAGGTGCTGCGAGCATTGAACGGATACAAACGCTGATCATGGAAGAGCAAACCATTAAAGAAGATCCTAATCCCATGAAGATTGAGTCTTTTCATGATTCGATTGAACTTCGCAATGTCGTGTTTTCCTATCCCGATAAAAACATACTGAACACAATCAACCTCAAGATAAAAAAGGGACAAAGCATTGCATTGGTAGGTTCTTCAGGTTCTGGAAAATCAACATTGGTGGACCTCATTCCCAGGTTTCATGATGCAACTTCCGGAGAGGTATTGATAGATGGGATCAATATCAAGAAATATGCGTTAAAGGATTTGCGCAATTTGATGGGTATTGTAACGCAGGAGCCAATTCTTTTCAATGATACAATCAAAGCGAACATATCGTTGGGGAATAATGATGCTACCGATGAAGAAATCATGGCGGCTGCAAAAGTGGCAAATGCACATTCATTCATCGTAAAAAAAGATGGAGGGTATGACAATGTTGTGGGCGACAGGGGGTCGAAGCTGAGCGGTGGTGAAAGGCAGCGGTTGACCATTGCGAGGGCAGTTTTGAAAAACCCTCCTATCCTGATTTTGGATGAGGCAACTTCTTCCCTTGATACAGAAAGTGAAAAATGGGTTCAGGATGCTATCAATAACCTGATGAAAGACCGTACCAGTATTATTATAGCACACAGGCTATCCACCGTACGTCATGCAGACGAAATTATTGTGTTGAACGAGGGGAAAATTGCAGAGCGTGGCAAACACGAAGAGCTTCTTGCCATGAATGGAATATACAATAGGCTGGTTTCTATGCAAGAGATGAGATAGCGGCTAGTATAATTTAATTAGGAAATACTCCTTATTTCTTCATAGCCATCTTTGCTTCCATGCTCAACGTTGCATGTGGCACAGCCTTTAAACGGGCTTTCTCAATCAACTTACCAGTTACCCTGCAAATTCCGTATGTTTTATTTTCGATGCGCATTTGTGCTTTTTCGAGTTTCTCTATGAAATCGATCTGACGACTTGCCATTTGTGCGAGCTGCTCCCTTTCCATGCTAAGACCACCATCTTCCATGGTCATGTATCTGTTATCGGAATCTTCACCGCTCATGGAATCTTTTCTGGTGATCAATCCATTAAGATAAATCAACTCACGCTTTGCAGCATTCAGTTTGCTGGTAACCAATTCCCTGAATTCAGCCAAGTCAGCATCGCTGTAACGTTGCGTCGGACCCTCTTCACGTACGATTGGTTTTGCATCCAGTAAAGAACGGGTGAATTCTGGTTCGTATTTTGTTGATGACTTTGATTTGATTTTGGGCATCTGCACATACTTCACTTCCTTCATTGCATCTTTTTCCCTCAATGCCTTGCGGATTAATGCAGGACTGCTGGCAGGCTTACTTGTTTGTGCAAATCTGGTTTCAGGAGAAACTGCAGGTAATTTCTTTTTATCTACCCTTGTTGAAACAGGTTTTTGAGGAGGTGCTGGTTTTGCAGCAACTGGCTTTTTCACAGTTTCCTTGGCCACTGGCTTGGGTGCTACTTTTGCTACGGGCAAGGGTTTAGCTGTTTCCTGCTTTTTAGCGGGTGCTGCCTTCGAAACGGGTTGAGGTTTTGGAGGAGCTGCCTTTACTACAGCCGCTTTTTTCGCAGGCGCTGCTTTTACAACAGGGGCTGCCTTTTTCGCTGGGGCTGCTTTTACTGCTGGTGCTGCTTTTTTTGCAGGTGCAGCCTTTTTTACGGGTGCTGCTTTCTTTACAGGGGCAGCCTTTTTTACGGGTACTGTCTTCTTTGTGGGTGCCGCTTTTTTTATCGGAGCTGCTTTTTTAGCGGCTGGAACAGGCTTTTTTATAACAGCTGCTTTTTTAGCGGGAGCTGCTTTTTTTACGGGAGCTGCTTTTTTAGCAGGTGCTGTCTTTTTTGCAGGTGCTGCTTTCTTTGGTGCAGTTTTTTTTGTTGCCATGGCTTACCCTTTTTTTAATACATTGATTTTCAATGAAATACCGTTAATATCGACATCCTCCCCAATATCCAACCCCTCTAAAAAGCGTATTTCGTCAGCTAAAATTTCCGCGCAAATATAGGTATTAAATTGCTGAAAAACAGGTTCCAACCTCGATTCCTGTTGAATTTCGACTATAATTCGGTCGGTCAGTTCAAGGTCCAGGTCCTTTCGGATCTTTTGTATCCGATTTACCAGCTCTCTTGCATTGCCTTCATTTTCCAAAGCAGGCGTGATAGAAATATCCAGGGCCACGGTTAGAAAATTTTTAGAAGCAACCATCCAGCCTTCCACATCTTCACTCTGAATATCTACTTCATCCCTATCTATTTCAAATGTTTCACCTTCGGCAATGATAGGTAGCTTACCAGCAGACTCAAGTAACCTGATTTCAGGTTGTGAGAGCTGCGCAATGGCTGCGGCAACCACCTTCATCTTTCCACCCAGCTTTTTACCCAAGGCCACAAAATTGGCTTTCACTTTTTTTCGAATGAAATCATTGTCGCCAGGCAGGTATTCCATCTCCTTTACATTCACTTCGGCCAAAATCAAATCCTCAATTTTGGTCAATTGTTCCTGCATCGACTTATTTGATATGGGAATCAAGATCTTTTGAAGCGGCTGCCTTACCCTGATATTTACTTTTTTTCTGATCGATAACACCAATGATGAAAGATCTTGTGCCATTCTCATCCTTTCTTCCAACGCAAGATCAATCAACGATTCATCTGCAACAGGAAAATCTGCATGATGAACAGCGCCATGCTTTTCCTTACCAGACACTGCATTCAGGTTACGATACAAAGCATCGGTAAAAAATGGAGCAATGGGTGCTGCCAACTTTGCCACTGTGATCAAACAAGTATATAATGTTTGGTATGCACTAATCTTATCCTTTTCATATTCCCCTTTCCAAAAACGTCTTCTGCATAACCTAACGTACCAGTTGCTCAAGAGCTCATCAACAAAAAAATCAATTGCGCGCCCTGCCATGGTTGGCTCGTAATCATCAAGATGCTGGTTAACCTCCTTTACCAGACTTTGCAGGCTAGAAAGGATCCAACGGTCGATTTCAGGTCTTTCTGCCAATGCAATTTCATCTTCCTTGTAAGCAAACCCATCAACGTTCGCATACAATACAAAAAATTGATAGGTGTTGTATAGCGTACCAAAAAACTTTCGTTGCACTTCCTTGATTCCTTCAAGGTCAAACTTCAAGTTATCCCATGGAGAAGCATTTGTGATAAGATACCACCTGGTGGCATCGGCTCCATACGTATCGATGGTTGAAAAAGGATCCACTACATTACCAAGGCGCTTGCTCATTTTATTGCCATTCTTATCAAGTACCAGTCCATTAGACACTACTGCTTTGTATGCTACTTTGTCAAAAAGCAAGACACCCAAGGCATGCAACGTATAGAACCATCCCCTTGTTTGATCTACTCCTTCGGCAATGAAATCTGCAGGAAATGCATCGCCACTCTCAATCAACGCTTTGTTCTCAAATGGATAATGCCATTGTGCATAAGGCATTGCCCCACTATCAAACCATACATCCACCAGATCACTTACCCTCTTCATCGGAAGACCGGTTGAGCTCACCAAAATAATTTCATCTACAAAAGGCTTGTGCAAATCCTTCACTCCATGTTCAACAAATACCTTGTTCACATCATTCCCTAACACATCGTGTGCCTTTCTGATTTCAGTATTGAGCTGTTCGATTGAACCTATGCAAATTTCCTCAGTGGCATCCTCCGTTCTCCAGATGGGCAATGGTGTTCCCCAGAACCTGCTTCTGCTGAGGTTCCAATCCACCATGTTCTCAAGCCAATTCCCAAAGCGGCCTTCACCGGTGGATTTTGGCTTCCATTGGATTGTCTTGTTCAACTCCACCATCCTGTCTTTCAATGCAGTGGTTTTAATAAACCATGCATCTAGTGGATAATACAATATTGGCTTATCTGTTCTCCAGCAGTGAGGATAATTGTGTTCGTATTTTTCAACTTTAAATGCCTTCCCCTCTTTTTTCAATTCAACACAGATGTCAACATTTACATCAACATATTGCTCGTCGTTCTTATAATTTTTTACGTAGCGTCCACTGAAGGCACCCAATCCATCAACAAATTTTCCTTCCCTGTCAACCAAGGTCAAAATACCCAGGTTGTTCTTCTTGCCTACTTTGAAGTCATCGGCACCAAATGCAGGAGCAGTATGCACAATACCTGTTCCATCTTCTGTTGTAACGAAATCGCCCACTACTACCCTGAATGGATCGGCATCAGGTGTAATTTCTTTTATCAATTCCAAGCTATTTGCCTGCATGGGCATTAGCTGTTCATAATACAAGCCTTCCAATGCACTACCCTTGAAGCTTGCCAATGATTTCCATGGAATCAATTTGTCACCAGCCTTATATTCTTCAAAGGAAATAGCAGATGCTTCCTCTTTGAAATATTTTGATACCAGTGGCTTTGCAAGCATAACATGGCAAAGCTGACTTGTATATGGATTGAAGCTTTGTACTAGATCATATTCAATGTTCGAGCCAACGGTCAATCCGAGATTTGACGGCAATGTCCAAGGTGTGGTAGTCCAAGCCATGATAGAAATAGCCACATCTGCAGGAAGCTGACTTTTGATTGCAACATAATTTTCTTTATCTGCATTCTTCTTTGCATCCAATGTAAACATCACCACAGCAGAAGTATCTTTTACATCCTTGTATGTTCCCGGTTGATTTAGTTCATGTGAACTCAGTCCTGTACCTGCTGCAGGCGAATAAGGTTGTATGCTAACACTTTGATATAGTAGTCCCTTATCATATAATGTTTTTAAGCACCACCAAAGCGTTTCAATATAATTGTTTTCAAATGTTACATATGGGTTTTTGAGATCAACCCAATAACCCATCCTCTGTGTAATATCGTCCCACTTGTCTTTATACCTCAACACCGCCTCCCTGCACTTTTGGTTGTATTCAGCGACACTGATTTTTTTTCCGATGTCTTCTTTGGTAATACCCAGCTCCTTTTCTACACCCAACTCTACTGGCAGTCCATGTGTATCCCATCCACCCTTGCGTTTTACCTGAAAACCCTTCATTGTTTTGTAACGACATACAAGATCCTTCAGCGTTCTTGAGATAACGTGGTGAATTCCGGGCATGCCATTGGCACTTGGAGGTCCTTCATAAAAAACAAAAGGCTTTGCCCCTTCCCTATTTTGAATGCTCATTTCAAATGCATTCTCTTTCTCCCAGGCATCAAGGATTTCCCTTTCAAAAGCCGGCAGATTCAATCTTTCATATTCCTTATACCTGGTTTGCATACGCATTTCAAAGTGGGCAAAGGTAAAAAAATAAAATGGGACCGAAGTCCCATTTGCCCAATGATTTATACTGTGACCTTAGAAGTTTTTACTCCCATTGGATTG
>CANJEF010000022.1 GCA_947472965.1 Sphingobacteriales bacterium | reverse complement strand
TTGGGAATAGGTTGAAATAGTTTTTAATGCATCTTCAAGTGAAATGCCAGCACCTTTGAATTCTGCTGTAGCAGCATCATTGAGGTTTTTTGTATAAGCTGCTGCATGCTTGGTGTAATGAATTTCCATTGTCATTGCATCAATGAATGGTTCCAATGCCGAATAGCCATAAGGTAAAGGCGATTGTGAAAACGGATTTTGTTGTGTATTTGCTGCAGCAAATATTGAAGTAGGAAGGCTGGTAAGTGCCCCTGCAGCAATACTTCCAGATATGCCAGTCTGAATAAATTTTCTTCTTGAAGTTGTTTTCATTGTTGATGATTTATTGTTATAGGACTGTATCGCCTTTTTTTGAAATTATTTTGGTACGAATTTTTCTAAATATCCTTAAGTATAATTCATTATTAAAAAGCTGGGAGTCATTCATCGCCTTGTAAACCAAAAAGAATCCAATTGGCAATAGGATGTAGGTCGACATCCAGATTCCAGTGATTGGACCAAGTAAATCCTGACGAACAAATTTTTCTCCAAACATGTTTATGAGATGCCATATCAGGAAAAAAATAACTGCAATCACCAATGGCATGCCCAGTCCACCTTTGCGGATGATTGAACCGAGTGGGGCTCCAATGATGAATAAAACCAGGCAGGCAATTGATAGCGTAAACTTTTTATTCCACTCTATTTGAAACAAACGAAGTTCCCTAATCTTCTGAGTGTATTCTGTTGATATCAAATCCAATGATCCTTTTATCATGGTGATCTTGTCTGAAGCTTTTACGTATGAGGTGGAAATCGCAGAATCCGGTAACAGGTCGCCATATTTTTTTTGCTTGTTTGTGAAATTGAATTTTTCACTTTCCCAACCCGTCATAAATTTTTTTCCAAATTGAAAAAAGGAAGTCAGTTCATTATACATTCTTTCGTGGGTAATGTTTTTTGTTGCTTTATCAAGTGAGTCTTCTGATTTTTTTAGTTGGTTGATATTTAACATTTGTTGACTTCCTTTGAAAATACTGTCGGGCGTTTTCATCATAGCAAAGCTGCTCAAGTCTAGCACCTTTTTGTAATTCTTAAATCCCAATCTGTAATAATCTGTTTGGATTGAATTATAAGGTCCTTTTTCCTGATACCGCCATCCATTTTTCAAGTCGAATTCAAGAAATTTCTTGTCATCACTGATCTTCATTGTACCTGTTTCAGCAACAATAATATTGTCTTGCAGTGAATATTGGTTTTCGTAGATGATGATATTACTAATACCCATTCCATCCTCAGCCTTTTTCCCAACCTTGATGGCAAACCCAGGAATTTTATTATAGAAAATGCCTTCTTTGATATCGAATGCCGGTTTGGCTACTCGGATATCATAAAGCATGGTGGTAAACTTGAGGTTTGCAACAGGGATTACATAGTTGGTTATTAAGAAGGCAAAGACAGAAATGAATGCTGAGACGACTACGAGGGGCCTCATAAATCGCAACAATGAAATGCCAGCTGATTTGATCGCAACCAATTCATAACTCTCACCTAAGTTTCCGAAAGTCATGATGGATGAAATCAGGATTGAGAGTGGCAGCGCCAATGGAACGGCTGTAGCAGTTACGTATGCCGTGAGTTTGAGGATGCTTGAAAAATCCAATCCTTTTCCAACGAGGTCATCAATATATTTCCAAAAAAATTGCATCACCAAAATAAAGAGGGTGATGAAAAAAGTGGCTATGAATGGGCCAACGAAGGATTTGAGAATCAGCTTATCAAGTTTCTTTATCACGTTTTGCGAAGTTGCAGGGAATATCCAAACTGTTTGTGGGCCAATTTCTGATACTCCCTTTTGATTTTAAGATACTCTAACGATGGTAAAATTACTAAAAGCTTTTGTTACCCTGCAACTTGGAAAGGATACGCTTGATTCTTTGAACGAATATCATTGGGGGAATTAATTTCCCAACCTGTGGAAAAGGTCATTTACCTGGAATTCCCAAAGTCTTTGTTGATCCGGAATATCCTTTTTTTCTGCAAAATCCTTTATAACCAAAATAGTTTGGCTGCTTACCTCTGACTTCTCAATACTGAATTCAAAGTATTCTTCTTTTGGTGAAGTTGTCCATTGAAAACGGATGAATTTGTTTTCATCAGCCTGCAATACCGCGGCTCTTTCTGTTGATCCATTCCATGAAAAGCTAAATACAGTGTCTCGTTCATCCACCTTATCAGCAAACCACTCCTGCAATCCTGCTGGTGTTGAGAGGAATTCGTAAAGAATAGAAGGGGAGCATCTTACTGGAAATTCTATTGAAAAAAGTTGTTTAGCCATTTTGATTGTTGTTCATTGGTCGCTGTTCGTGTTTCTCTTTCGTTGCAATGATAGAAAAATATCATTGTTGTAAAAATATAATTTGATTTTTATTTTCAAGATTTTAACCAGATTCTACACAGAACTGCGTTGTTTGGTGCAATTATATGTAAATCAGTGGCTTGTATTGTGAAAAAAATCACAAAACTTTACCACAAACAATTAACATTTGAATCTTTTTGGGGATTGATTTTCAATATCCGCATAGACTGAATACACAAAATAGTAAGCTTGCTTATGATTCGTTAACTTCGATGCTTCTTGTTTATCAATGATAATAGTTGACAAAAGTTCTGATTTATGTTTGAAAATTTAAGTGAAAAAATTGCCTCTGCCTTCAAGCAGATCAAGGGGGAATCCCGGATAACCGATCTGAACATAGCGAATACCATCAAGGATATTCGAAAGGCCCTGTTGGATGCCGATGTCAATTTCAAGATTGCAAAGGAATTTACCGACAGGGTAAAAGAAAAGGCCCTTGGACAAAAAGTCCTTACAGCGGTTAGTCCTGGTCAGCTTATGGTAAAAATCGTTCAAGATGAACTTACCGAGTTGATGGGTGGAGCCACTAGTGGTTTTGACATCAATGGCAACCCAGCCATCATCTTGATTGCAGGCCTTCAGGGTTCCGGTAAAACAACATTCAGTGGGAAGCTGGCCAACTACCTTAAGCTACAAAAAGGAAAATCTCCCTTGCTTGTTGCTGCGGATGTTTACAGACCTGCTGCCATTGACCAGTTGAAAGTGTTGGGAGAGCAAATCGGTGTTGAGGTTTATGCAGAACCGGAAAATAAAGATCCCAAACAGATTGCCCAAAATGCCCTGAAATATGCACGCGCCAACAATAAAAATATTGTCATAGTAGACACCGCAGGCAGGCTGGCCGTGGATGAAGTGATGATGAATGAAGTTGCTGCATTGAAAGAAAACCTCAATCCCAATGAAATTCTTTTTGTGGTTGATGCCATGACTGGACAGGATGCGGTGAATACAGCAAAGGCTTTCAATGAGCGTCTTGATTTTACCGGCGTGGTGCTAACTAAATTAGATGGCGATACCCGCGGTGGGGCTGCCTTATCCATTAAATATACTGTTCAAAAGCCAATCAAGTTTATCAGCAATGGAGAGAAACTTGAAACGCTTGATGTGTTTCACCCAGACCGGATGTCCCAAAGGATTCTGGGGATGGGAGATATTACAAGCTTGGTTGAAAAGGCTCAAGCCAATTTTGATGAAGAGCAGGCTAGAAGACTTGAGAAGAAAATCAGGAAGAACCAATTTGACTTTCAGGATTTTTTGGATCAGCTTCAGCAGGTGAAGAAAATGGGAAATTTAAAAGACTTGATTGGAATGATTCCTGGTATGGGTAAGGCCGTAAAGGATATTGATATCAGCGACGATTCATTCAAAGGGGTGGAATCCATAATAGGATCAATGACCCCCTTTGAAAGAGCAAATCCTGATGTGATCGACATGAGCAGAAAGAAGCGTATTGCCAAAGGATGCGGACGGCAAATGGATGAAATAAATCAGTTTTTCAAGCAATTCGAGCAGATGAAACAGATGATGAAAGGAATGGGAAATATGCCATCTATGCCGAAGTTTGGCATGGGGCGCCGATAGACTTTCATTGCTAAACTATTTTTGTATTGTCCCTTGAATACAGTAAATTTGCAAACTCATATTGAGAATATTAATTAATACCCACTAAAAATTTTAATTTTTTATGGCTGTCAAAATCAGACTCCAACGTCACGGAAGCAAAAAAAGACCTTTCTATTTCATCGTAGTAGCAGACGCAAGAGCTCCACGCGATGGTAAGTTCATTCAGAAAATTGGAACCTACAACCCGCTCACCCACCCAGCAACTGTGTTGGTGGATCGCCAAAAGGCACTCGAGTGGTTGGGAAATGGAGCACAACCAACTGATACTGTTAGAAAGATTCTATCCACCAAAGGTGTTTTGTATCTCAAACATTTGTTAAGAGGAGTTAGCCTTGGACTGTTCGATCAGGCTGCTGCAATGACCAAGTTTGAGGAATGGCATCAAGATCAGGAAGGCAAGGAAAGGGAACGTCAAGAAGAAAAAATGCGCCAGCGTCGTCAACCAAGACAACGTCCTCCAGTAAGCCGTGCAAAGCCTGTGCAAGTTGCAAAACCTGTACAACCTGAAGCAGAAGCTCCTACAGAAGCTCCTACAGACGCTCCTACAGAATCAACTCCAGAATAATTGATTTCAAACATATCATACAAAGCCTCGTTTCAAACGGGGCTTTTTTTGTTTTATGGATAATTATATAAACATCGGTGCTATCGTTGCCACTTTCGGAGTTAAAGGGGATGTTGTTATACAACACCATCTTGGACCCAATCCTGATATAGCTGGAATCAAGGTGTTATTCCTTGAAACCGCAAAGGATAAGTTTGTTCCTTATTTCATCAAGGAGATAAAGTTGAAGGCAGATAACGAGCTATTGGTCTCATTCGAGGATATAGAAAGTCCAGAGACTGCCAAAAAATACATTAAGAAAAAGGCCTGGATGCCAGAATCTGATGCAAAAAAAATTTCCTCCAAATCAGCACCACTTTCAATGTTGGGGTTTGATGTTGTTGAAAAGGGCAAGATTTTGGGTAAGGTTTTGGAAGTGATTGAACAACCCATTCAGATTCTTTTGCGCCTTGAAATAGATTCAAAGGAAGTTTTGATTCCCATCAATGAGAGTACCTTGGTTAAAATCGACCACAAGTCGGAAAAAATTGTCGTGACATTACCCGAAGGACTATTGGATATTTACTTAAGTTAGTACTTCTTTACAGGCATGTCCTTCCCAATTTCATATATCGCCCATTTCGATTTGGATGCTTTTTTTGTTTCCGTTGAATGTATTTTAGATCCAACATTAAAAGGCAAGCCTATCATTATTGGAGGAAGCAGGGAACGCGGTGTTGTAAGTACTTGTAGTTACGAGGCACGTCAATTTGGTGTTCAATCTGCCATGCCAATGGCAAAGGCTGTGGCGCTATGTCCACATGCTACCGTTGTAAAAAGTACAAAAGGGCAGTATGGTAAATTTTCCCAATGGGTAACGGATATCATTGCTGCAAAAGCCCCTTCATTTGAGAAGGCATCCATTGATGAATTTTATATCGATTTGACAGGCATGGATCGATTTTTTGATCCATTGCAATGGACCATCGATTTGCGAAACGAGATAATTGAAACTACAGGCCTGCCAATATCATTCGGACTGGCTTCCAATAAAATGGTTGCCAAGATGGGAACAAATGCAGCCAAACCCAATGGATACTTGCAAATACCAGCTGGCAAAGAAAGAGAATTTCTAGCACCACTATCCGTATCAGCCATTCCTGGCGTAGGGGAGCATGCACTAAAAAGCCTCAATTCACTGGGCATATTAACAATCGGTGAACTTTCCGAATATCCAGTTCATGTGTTGGAACAGTATTTTGGGAAGTATGGAGAAGTGTTGATTAGAAAATCAAAAGGGGAATATTATGGAGGGATTCAACATTCCCATGAATCAAAATCTATTTCAACTGAACAGACATTCATGGAAAATACTTCGAATGAAGACTTCCTGCTTAAAGTGCTCATGGGAATGACTGACAAATTAGGACATCAGCTAAGGGAGGAAAATACCATGACACGCTGTGTTGCTGTGAAAATCCGTTATCCCGACTTTAAAACACATACCCGACAATTGTCGATCAACGCAAGTCATTTTGATGATGAGTTGATCAATGTAGTCCGCGATCTTTTTTTTCAACTATACGATGGAAAGTCAAGCTTACGTTTGATTGGCATACGTTATAGCGATTTGATTGACAAAACAATGCAAACTGATTTGTTTGATAATAGAATAAAAAAGGAAAAACTTTATGCAGCCATGGACGGTGTAAAGAAGAAATATGGAAAGGGTTCAATTGGAAGGGGAAAGTGATTTTTTCGGCTTTTAACTTAAGCTATTCATCGGGCATCTTTGACTGCTACCTAAAACAGTTATTTTAATATGCATTTCAATGAAATTAATAGTCTATTTATTTGGTAGGATAATAAAGTTTCCTTTTTTTTGTATCCTAAAGAAAAAAAAGATGTCACTCAGATTAGGAGATCTCGCACCGAATTTTACAGCAAATACAACCCTTGGCAAAATCGACTTCCACGAATACCTTGGGGATGGCTGGGGCGTGCTCTTTTCCCATCCGGCCGACTTCACACCAGTTTGCACCACTGAATTGGGAAGAACCGCACAGCTTGAAGGCGAATTCACTAAGCGAAATGTTAAGGTGTTGGCCGTGAGTGTCGACCCTTTAGACAAGCATCAATCATGGGTGAAGGATATCAATGAAACACAGCACTGCACTGTGGGTTTTCCAATTATTGCAGATGAAAACAGGGAAGTGGCATCCCTCTATGATATGATTCATCCCAATGCTTCAGCTACATTTACGGTTCGATCTCTTTTTGTAATTGGTCCTGACAAAACCATCAAACTATTTATAACCTATCCGGCTTCTACGGGAAGAAATTTTGTGGAAGTGTTAAGGGTGATTGATTCTTTGCAGCTGACAGCCCAGTATAGTGTGGCAACACCAGCGGATTGGAAGGTAGGGGAAGATGTGATTGTTGTGCCTGCTGTTTCAACAGAAGATGCTATCCAAAAATTCCCCAAGGGATTGAACATTGTAAAGCCATATTTAAGGTACACTCCCCAGCCTAATAAATAGTTAAAACTGAATTATTCCGGTATTGACGTCAAGTGATCAGAATGGGGGCTCGTTTCACGAGTTCCGTCTGCCTGTCTACCTTCCATACACAAATCGTATCTTTGCAGCATGAATGCGAAGGTAAAGCCCAATATCCGTCACCTCTCCCAAGATGAGATTACCAATTATTTTGAATCAATTGGTGAAAAAAAGTTCCGTGTTCAGCAGGTTTGGGAATGGCTTTGGCAAAAACAGGCCTTTGATTTTCAATCGATGTCCAACCTTTCGAAAGATTTACGTACCAAATTGGAGCAAAACTTCGAATTTACTCCTCTTGCAGTGGATGCCACCCAAGTGAGTGAAGATGGCACAATCAAAAGCCGCTTCAAAACATTCGATGGACATAAAGTAGAAGGGGTGCTCATCCCTACAGAAGAGCGACTTACCGCCTGTGTGTCTTCACAGATTGGATGTAGCTTGAGTTGTAAGTTTTGTGCAACAGGGTACATGGACAAAAAGCGAAACCTGACCTATGATGAAATCTACGACGAAGTGGTGCTCATCAATAAGCAGGCCATGCAAAACCATGATAAAAAACTCACCAATATTGTTTTCATGGGAATGGGTGAACCCTTGTTGAACTATAGGAATATGATGAAGGCCGTTGAGCGTATTACTGCCGAGGATGGATTGGCCATGAGTCCAAGAAGAATTACAGTATCTACTGCAGGTGTTGCAAAAATGATTCGCCAACTTGGGGATGACCAGGTTCGTTTCAAACTCGCAATTTCTTTGCATGCACCAACGGACAAAAAAAGAAATGAGATCATGCCTATCAACGAGACGAACAACCTCAAAACATTGGTAGATGCATTGAACTATTTTTATAAGCAAACGAAAAATGAAATTACGTTGGAGTATATACTCTTTGATAAATTCAATGATTCATTTGAAGATGCTGAAGACCTCGTAAAATTGTATCGCCAAATTCCTGCTGATCTAGTCAATATCATTGAGTACAATCCAATAGATTTTGCCAGATTCAAAAAACCTACTGAAGAAAAAACCACTGCATTCATGAATTACCTTGAAAAAAACAGGGTGAATTCAAGATTGCGCAAGAGTAGAGGGAAGGATATTGATGCGGCATGCGGACAATTAGCAAACAAATAAAATTTTAGTTGAAATAGCTGGTATCATTTTTTTATTTTTAGTGAGAGCCTATTTAATGATATCACCTAAGTAAACTAATCATTGGCCTCCATATTTTTTATCAATAAATCCTGTTGAAAAACAGCAAATTAATTTTATGAAACGTACAGACAATTTTTCCAAATTTGTAGTCCAGAAAAAGAACAGCGCCGTAAAAGAAGAATTCCGCCAGGAAAAAAAGAAATGGAAAAAGGAGCGATCCGATGCAATAGAAGTTAAGAAAGCAGAAAAGCGAAAGGCCTTTAGCATTGCCAAAGAAAAAGGCCACGACCCTATTCCTGAATCTGCGGGTAAGATGCCAATGATTGCAAGAAAGGTGGATAAGACGATGCCCCTTAATAAATATATTGCCCATTGTGGCATATGTTCAAGACGAGACGCGATTCTGTTGATAAAGGATGAAAAAATTAAGGTTAATGATAAAGTGATCATTGAACCCGGTTTCAAGATAAAGCCTGAAGACGTTGTTTTTTACTTGGGCAAAAAAATAATTCCAGAGAAAAACCTTGTTTATATTCTGTTGAATAAACCCAAGGATTATATCACGACCCTTGAAGATCCACAAGGTCGAAAAACAGTTTTGGACTTAATCAGAGGTGCTACCGGAGAAAGGATTTTTCCTGTGGGAAGGTTGGATAGAAATACAACGGGTGTGCTCTTGCTCACCAACGATGGCGACCTTACCCAAAAACTCTCTCACCCATCACATGAAGTGCGAAAGGTGTATGAAGCAAAGCTCGATAGGCCTTTTGCGAAATCGGATTTTGACAGAATGATAAATGGACTTCAGCTTGAAGATGGATTTGTAAAAGCCGATGCATTGGGTTATGTAGATACAAAAGACAAGTCGATTATCGGCATTGAAATACACAGTGGAAGGAACCACATTGTTAGGCGTATGTTTGAGTTCATGGGGTATGATGTAAGAAATCTTGATAGGGTGGTTTTTGCAAACCTTACAAAGAAAAATGTGGAAAGGAGCAAGTGGCGCTATTTGAATGAGAAAGAAGTCCGCTTGTTGAAATTCATGAACAGCTCATTCATTAAAAAGCCTAAGCTCTAACCATTTTTAAATAATATTCCAATTGCAGTCATCCATCGAAATTATATATCAGGATAACAACGTAATCGCCATCAACAAGCCTTCAGGGTGGCTTACCATTCCTGATCGTTACAACGCCGAGTTGCCCTCTATCAAAAAATGGTTTGAGTTGAAGGGAATACCCGTTTTTATTGTACATCGAATCGACCGTGATACGAGTGGACTTCTTTTATTGGCAAAGAATGAAGTGTCGCATAAGTTTTTCAATGACCAGTTTGAAAAAAGGTTGCTTACAAAAACCTATTACGGCTTGGTAATGGGGAATATGTCTCAAGATGAAGGGACTTTCGATCAGCCCATTGAAGCACATCCAACATTGCCTGGGAAAATGAGGGTTGGTAGAAAGGGTAAAGGAGCTGTTACACATTTTAAGGTTGAGCAGCGTTTCAAGAATTACACTTGGGTTCGCTTTCAAATCGAAACTGGAAGAACGCACCAGATTAGGGTTCATCTGCAAAATGCAGGTCATGCTTTAGTCTGTGATCCAATCTATGGAAGTGAAGAGCCGCTATTTTTATCGTCATTTAAAAGAAAAAAATTCAATCTTTCAAAGCATGAGGATGAAGAGCGTCCTTTATTGGCGCGTCTTGCCTTGCATGCATCCAGTATACAATGCAAAGATTTGGATGGTCATGATCTTTCTATAACTGCAAAGCTTTCCAAGGATTTGGATGCTACATTAAAGCAGTTGGCAAAATGGGGTTCCTAATTCGATGATTTCCCAATCCCCGTCTCTCGTTCTCTCCATCCCCGTCTCTCG
>CANJEF010000021.1 GCA_947472965.1 Sphingobacteriales bacterium | reverse complement strand
TAATTCACATATTTATAGCATAACTAGTTAGTTAAAATAACACTTTGTGATAGTTTAAGGGGTTGTTTTGCGTTAACTTCGCAGATTAACTTTTTACCACGTATGTCACTTTCCCATCTACTCAAATTTGTATATAATAACGGAACAGATGAAGTGATTCGTCGGGGTAAAAAAATACATGCCATTGGGTATGTTGAATTTGTTGAGCACGACGACCTGATAGGCTCTGTTGTCTTCCGCGTTAAAGACGATAATTACAGTACTTCCTACAAAGTATATATCCAGCAGTATAAGGATCAACGTGCCATGTCGCTTCGTTGTTCTTGTCCCTATAACCTTGGTGATATTTGTAGGCATGAAGCAGCTGCCTTGCTTCAATTGCAAGACCTGGTTGACAGAAATATGCTTGGTGATAGGATCATGATATATGATCAGCAGCATACGGTCATCAAAATGAAAAGTATTGAATTGAAAACAATTCGATTGCTTTCTGCATCAGATGCCGGAGAAAAGGCCGAAGCAATACTTAGAAAAGGCAAAGCAAATATCCTCAGTGCAAAAGATGAAAGGATTGAAGCAAGATTTGATATTGATGGTGAGTTGTTTCCAGTTGTCTTACAAAGGAACCTCGAAAGAAACTTCGATACTTCCTGTAAATGCAAGGAAGAAAAACATCCATTGTGCATCCACAAGACAGCACTTTTTTTGCAGTTAATCAATTCTTTTGGTCCTAATTATTTTGATTCGATCCGAAATTTTGACAAGGAAAAAAACCTGTTGCTTGGCATCTATGGTTACAGCATGAATGATGCTGATTGGAATAAAAAATTTGAATTTACCTACAAAGACGGAAAGCCATTCTTGCGTGTGTTGGATGCAAGCATCAAACGAGTAAATGCTCCCGTTCGTGATCCTAATTTCACTTCAAGGCAAGAAAAAGTAGAAGCTGTTTTGGAAGAAGTAGAGACAGCTGTTGTGAATACAAATCGCTTAGGAGTGGTTTTTGTAGAAACTCCCAACAAGTATCCCTTTGTATCTATCGAACTGGTTAGTGGTGAATTTAATGAAGAAGACCTTCTCTTCGTGGGCAAAGTAGAAAAAATTGACCTTCAAAAATACGTTCCTACAAATGGAATGAATACTGATGACGTAGAACTTTTGAATGCGGTAAGAAAATTTCACGCTTCAGAAGTTGATAAATATCTAAATAGGAATTCACCTTTTTCCGGAATATGGGAAAATGTAATTCAATCTGAAGAAGAGGGACTTCCTATTGAAACTACTGCTTTGATTGATGAATATCTTTTTCCAAGATTTGTAAAACTTTTTGCGGCTTTCAAAGATAAAACGGCTTTCATGTATTTGCCAGCAGGCAAACCCTTCACCACATCAAACCTTAAGTCAATGGAAATTGGCCATGGGTCCATGATTCCATCGTTGGAGGTTGTGCAACATGCAAAGCATGTTGAATTGATTCCCAAGGTTATGATTCGGGAGTGGGATATTGAGTTTGATGCAAATGAATGGCAACCCATGCTGGTTGCTGTTTTCAACAATTCATTGTATAATTGGAATTCACTTGAAGATTATCAGGCTATGCTGGGATTCATCCCTACGAAAGCCAGAAAAATCACCAATGCAGCTTGGCCAGCTTATTTGGAATCAACAATACTTCCCTTTGCACGATCATATAAAGTGGAATTCGCCAAGGAGTTTTTAGGAAATCATTTTGAAGGCAAACCTGCATTGCATCTTTCGCTTCAAGAAAAAAATGATTACCTGATTTTTGTACCGGTTTTCTTGTACCAGCATTATGAAGTAAAATACAACGACCAGGAAACCATCTTGATTTCTGATGGGGCAAAGATCAAAATGATCAAGCGTGATATAGAAAAGGAGCAGGAATTTTTAGGAAAAATAACATCTCTGCATTCTAACTTTATCAGGACTGAAAATAGTTTTAACCTAATCTTGAAGGGTGCTGATGTTTTGAAAAATAATTGGTTTTTTCTTTTCATGGATTCCATGAGAGAGTCCGATATTCCTGTTATTGGTTTCGATGTTTTGAAAAATTTCAGGTTTAACACTGCAAAACCCAAAACCAGAATATACATCAGCAGTGAAGTTGATTGGTTTGATGCGAAAGTGAATGTGGTGTTCGGAGATCAACAGGTTACCATTGAAGAGATTAAGCGAGCCCTTTCCAATAAGCAACAATTTGTTCAACTGACCGATGGCACCTTGGGAATTCTTCCAGATGAATGGTTGCAAAAGTACTCCCTCTTGTTTAGGGTAGGTGAAGGCAAGTTGGATAAATTAAGGCTTTCGAAATTTCACCTCAGTGTAATTGATGAACTATATAACAGTCTTGATGAAACAGAAGTGATGATCAGGCTGGAGGAAAAGTATGAGAGACTCCGTTCCTTCAACAGAATCAATGAAGTGGATCCACCAAAACAGTTGGCTGAAATTCTAAGGCCATACCAGGTTGCAGGATACCATTGGTTGAATTATTTGAATGAAGTTGGATGGGGTGGAATCCTGGCTGATGATATGGGTCTTGGTAAAACCATACAGGCCTTGTCTTGCTTGCAACTTTATAAAGACGAAAAGACGACCATGAGTGCGATGGTGGTTTGTCCTACTACCCTGATGTTTAACTGGGAAAATGAAATAAAGAAATTTACGCCCGGACTCACTTACTTGATTCACCATGGCGGTGATCGGATAAGAAACAAGACCTTATTTGAGAAGGCTGATGTTATTATCACAACATATGGTACGCTTCGAAGTGATATCAAGTTTATGATCGAAAACGAATTCGACTACATCATACTAGATGAATCACAGGCAATCAAAAATCCGCAGAGTAAGGTTACCAAAGCAGCATGTCTTATCAACGCGAAGAACAGGGTATGTATGAGTGGTACCCCACTTCAAAATAATACATTCGACATCTATGCCCAGATGAATTTTCTTAACCCGGGCATGTTGGGTAGCATTGAGTTTTTCAGAAATGAATTTGCTACACCAATTGATAAGTTTGGTGAGCCTGAACAAAAGGAACACCTCAAAAAACTCTTGTTCCCATTCATCTTGAGGAGAACTAAGGAGCAAGTTGCAAAAGACCTTCCTGATAAAACCGAAACGATATTGTTCTGTGAAATGGAAGCGGAACAACGGTCGATATACGATGCCTTTAGAAATGATTACCGTAATAAAATACTGGGTGTAATCACTGAAAAGGGAATACAGAAGTCGCAGTTAACCATCTTACAAGGACTCATGAAGCTTCGCCAAATTTGTGATTCACCTGCTATCATGAATGAACCAGATCCATATCCCAATGTTTCTGTAAAGCTTGATGAAATTGCACGGGAGATTTCAGAGAATATCGGTAATCACAAAGCCCTCGTGTTTTCACAGTTTCTAGGTATGCTTGCACTCATCAGGGAAAAATTAGTAGAGCTGGGGGTGAAGTTTGAATATTTTGATGGTAGCACCAGTGCCATTGATCGTGAAAAGGCCATTCAGAGTTTTCAAAAAAATGATGAGGTGAGGGTATTCCTGATCTCACTTAAAGCCGGTGGTGTGGGATTGAATCTTACTGCTGCTGATTATGTATACATCGTTGACCCTTGGTGGAATCCGGCAGTGGAACAACAAGCGATTGACAGGACACACCGTATTGGGCAGACCAAAAATATTTTTGCTTACAGAATGATCTGTAAAGATACCATTGAAGATAAAATATTGCAGCTGCAAGATAAAAAACGATCGCTGGCAAGAGACCTTGTTTCCGATGATTCAGGTTTTGTAAAAAGCCTTACAAAGGAAGATGTGGAGTATTTGTTCAGCTAAGTCTCCTCCTTCTATTATTAAAATGTCGGGAAAATTGTTTTTATACCCAAGTACAGCGTTGCTGCTATCACGGCGATTCCAAATATCTTGAGCCATATCGGATGCTTGTACTCACCAATAATTTTTTTGTTCGAGGCCGCCATCAAAACCAAGGTCAATGCAATGGGCAGTATAAAACCATTCAATGCCCCAACTACCACCAGTATTTTAACTGGTTTGCCAACCAATAGAAAAACCGAAAGCGCAATCAAAACAAATGCAACGAGCAGGTATTTTTCATATTGATCGAATTTGGGATGAAATGATTTTAAAAAAGATATTGACGTGTATGCAGAACCAACCACTGAAGTGATTGCTGCACTCCACATGATGATTCCAAAAATCAGGTACCCAATATTGCCTGCAGCCAATTGAAAAACCGATGCTGCAGGATTTGCGTCGTTAAGCGATAGTCCTTTTGACACTACACCAAGGGTTGCCAAAAATAAAAGGATCCGCATCACGGATGCAATGAGTATGGCTGAAGTGGCGGATTGGCTTACCTGTTTCGTATGTGATGGGCCGGTAAGTCCAGCATCAATTAACCTATGAGCACCTGCAAAACTGATATAACCGCCTACTGTTCCACCAACAAGGGTTATGATAGCGAGAAAATCTATCTTGTCTGGCAGGAATGTTTTTTCCAAGGCTAATCCAAGTGGCGGTCTTGAAACGAAAACAACATACAACGTTAGAAGTATCATCAGCATCCCCAAGATTTTTGCAAACAGATCCATCCACTTGAGTGAGTGCTTGTTGATAAAAATAAATATTGCAATGACAGCACTGATGATTGCACCTGTTTCTGAACTCCATCCTGTAAGCACGTTCAATCCAAGCCCGGCCCCAGCAAGGTTTCCAGTGTTAAAGGCAAGTCCACCCACCATAATAAGTGCAGTTAAAAAATAACCTGCACCTGGGAGAACCTTGTTGGATAACTCTTGTGCCCGCATACCACTAGCTCCAAGAATTTTCCAGATATTTAATTGAGCACCAATGTCCAAAATGATCGATATTAAAATGATAAAACCGAAACTCGCCATAAGCGAATTTGTAAAGACCGCTGTTTGTGTGAGAAATCCGGGACCGATAGCAGACGTTGCCATGAGAAATGCTGCTGCCATGATTGGCGACTTAAAAAGTGCAGTCAGGTTAAATGTTTTTTTCATCATGCTTCAATTCGATATGATTATTTTTTAGCCCCTCTCTAATTGTTTTTGCAAATTCAACAGCATGTTCTCCATCTCCGTGAATACAAATCGTATCAGCTTTTATAGGTATTATTTTTCCTGATGTTGATTTCACGCTTCCTTCCTCAATCATCTGAATGACCTGATTCAAGGAATCAGTTGCTGACAGAATCAATGCATTTTCAGCAGATCGGGGTGTTAACATCCCTTCATCCGTATAGGTTCTGTCTGCAAAAACTTCACTGTAGAATTTTAATTTCTGTTCACGTGCAGCTTTTTCGGATTCGCTATTAGGCAATCCATATAGGATTAAATTGGGATTCACGTCTGCGACTGCTTTTGCAACTGCAATGGCAGTTTGATAATCCTTTGCTGATTTGTTGTACAAAGCGCCATGTGGCTTCACATGGTGAAGTTGGGCACCTAAATTTTGAGCAATGGTATTGATTGTCTCAATTTGTTCTTTCACCAACTTGAAAATGTCATCTGGATTGAGATCCATGTCTTTTCTTCCAAAGTTTTTCCTGTCCGGATACGACGGGTGTGCCCCAATTGAAACATTGTACTGAAGTGCAAGTGCGATGGTTTTATGCATCGTAGCTTGATCTCCTGCATGTGCACCACAGGCAATATTTGCAGAACTTATAAAGGGCATGATCAATTCATCTGTGTCATAACCCTCTCCCATATCGCAATTCAGGTCAATCCCTTTTTTCATCTGAATACAAGATACTGAAAACAGTTTTGTTCATGATTGTGGCTTATTTTAACTGCAATATATTTTTCGATGACCAATTGAAATAAAGCCTGTTTTTTGTACATTCAATGTATGAAAAATAGAAGAACATTCATCAAGTCAACCGCGTTGGCTTCCGCAGGCCTGCTCGCAAAAAATTCTTTCGCATTTTCTACCAGCAACAACCCTTCCAATCCAGACGACCTGTTAGTTGGACATAATGGTTTCAAATATAAGGTGGATAAGGAATGGGCCAAGATTTCAGCTTCAACAACGCCATTGATCAATTGCCATGAAATGGTACAAGATAGCCAAGGCCGGTTGGTAATGATTGGCGATGATACACACAATAACATACTTGTATTTGATAAAGGTGGAAAATTACTGGAGTCCTGGGGAAGTTCTTTTCCTGCTGGCCATGGTTTAACCATCAGCAAAGAAAATGGAGAGGATTTTTTATTGTTGGTGGACAATGGATTTTATACGGATCTTTCTGGAGCATCGAAGTCTCAACCAGGTAACGTTGTTAAAACCAACATTAAAGGGCGCATCATATTTTCTTTGGCACAGCCCCATAGCATCGGCGTATACGATGAGAAAGATGCATATCATCCAACAGAGACAGCCATTGCGCCCAATGGTGACATTTATGTTGCTGATGGATATGGCTCTGATTATATTTTGCATTTTGATTCAAAGGGTCGCTTTATCAGAAAGTTTGGTGGAAGAAACAACGCTGATAAAGAGCATAATCTAAACTGTGCACATGGCGTGCTGGTTGATACACGTGATCCAAAAAATCCGGTATTGATTTGTACATCAAGGGAAGATTGCTGCTTCAAAGTATTCACACTTGATGGAAAATACATCAAGCGAATTGATATGCCGGGCATGTTTGTTTGCCGACCTGTTTTGCATGGTGAAAACTTGTATGCGGGTGTTTGTTGGTCGAAGGATAAAGAGGGTAAAAAAAATACAGATACTGGATTCCTTACCATTATGGACAAATCCAATAAGGTGTTATCAAGTCCAGGCGGCACCGCACCGATTTATGAAAAGGGAATTTTGCAACCGACTTTCCAGGATTCAAATCGGGTATTTAAACATGGTCATGATGTTTGCATTGATGAAGATGATAGTATTTATGTTTGTCAGTGGAACGCAAGTCGCACACCGCCTATCAAGTTAACGCGTGTTTAGCATAGCGATATCATGATACAATTTTATTAGAGCAATAATTAACAAAGAAAATAATTACTGAACAACCAACTTGTTTTTATTGAATAAATCAAATTTTGTCAATCTTACAAGAGTATTAATTTAAGCATCATGGAGTCACAGAAAGTTGATATGTTTATCCTGTCTTATGGAAATTATTTTGAGACGCATCAATTAATACATATCAGGGAGCGATTACTCGCAATGGATGATTCAAAGTGGGTATTAATACAATCCATTCAATTCAAGGATCCTACTCTTAGTATCATCATTTCCATTTTAGCAGGTGTGTTAGGTGTTGATAGGTTCTTGATAGGGGATGTCGGTCTTGGTATTGGAAAGTTGTTGACCTGCGGTGGACTTGGTATTTGGGCTTTTGTAGATTGGTTTTTGATTATGGGCGCAACTCGAAAGAAAAACTTGCAGCAATTACAACAGTTCCTTTATTTATGATGGAAAAGCCACGTAATTTTTATGGCATTATG
Organism: Sphingobacteriales bacterium; assembly: GCA_947472965.1. The sequence continues at coordinate 2,658 of CANJEF010000021.1, read as the reverse complement.
ATCATGTTAACTTTAGTTGGGTATGGCTGGATTTATTGGAATAAAAACACAAAGAACACGCTAACATCTTCTTCCAATTGTTTGATAAAAAAAATATTATCAATTCCCTGTCCATCCTGTGGTTCAACACGATCAGTACTGTCTTTGTTAGACGGTAGAATCCTTGATGCATTTTATTTGAACCCATTCGGTTTACCCATTTTGATTTTTTTAATTTGTATCCCATGTTGGGTAGCTTATGACTTCATCTTCCAAACAAAAAGTCTTTACATCCTATATGGCTCCATTGAAAAACAAATTCAAAAAAAACCATACCCTTTAATTTTGATATTTATAGTTGTTGGGAATTGGATATGGAATATCAACAAAGGAATCTGATTATTTATTTGCCAATCCAATCTCGATAGATTTTAAAATTTCTTTCATTTTCTTCATCTTCTGAAAAGATTCATTTTCCGAAATATTGAAAAAAAATAGCCTATCCCCAGGTCTGCATTGTGCCAGTAAGGATAAGTCTGCACTACATACCCTAGCAATTCTTGGGTAACCACCGGTAGTTTGTGCATCAGCCATCAGGATGATGGGAAGGCCTTTATTTGTAACTTGAATGACCCCCCTTGTTACAGCCGATGAGATCATTTCTTTTTTTTCAGCTATCGCAAGTGTTTCGCCTTCGAGATGAATCCCCATTCTATTTGCTTTCAATGAAATGGTGTATTCAGTTTTCAGCAATTTATTTTTTGATTCCTCACTGAATAATTCCCATTCTGGTCCAAGGCATATTTTTATTTTATATGGATCCCCGAGCTGCTTATTGATTGAAGCTACTGCTATCCATGCCGATACACCAAAGCCATTTTTAATCTGCTTGATGTCATTCGACTTTGAATGGGCGGCTGCCTTTCTGCTGAAGGGAATGATATCGCCTGTGTTCAGCGAATGGCCATTGATTCCGCCGATGGACGAAGGGGAGTATGTTGAGGCACTGCCCAATTCTTTTTTAATATTCAATCCACCTTGTACTGCCAGGTAGGCCCTGCATCCTTTTGCGGCTGGTTTAAATTTTAAGATGCTGAATGCCTCCAATTTAATGAGCCTGTTAAACTCAACTTCAAGATCATTTATGAAAATCCTGCTGCCTGAACCTGTAATAGAAATACACGCTGATTCATTGAACATGATTTCAGTACCGTGTAGTGTAAGCTCAACAAGTGCATCCTGTTCATCATTGCCACAGATGATATTTGCCAATCTTGCAGAAAATTCATCCATCGCACCACTGATAGGAATTCCATATTGTTGGTACCCCCAGCGACCAAGGTCCTGTATGCTAGAATATATACCAGGTTTAAGTATGGTGATGCTCATGGTCTTGATTCAAATTCTTGTTTGTTGATGGCTTTGAATTGAACTCGATCTCCAGCTTTTAGCAATGAAGAAGGATTTCTGTTTTTATCAAACATTACCATGGGAGTTCTGCCAATAATTTGCCAACCGCCGGGTACTTCGGCAGGATAAATACCTGTTTGTTTTCCTGCGATGGCAACACTTCCAATTGGAATGGATGATGCTGGTGTTGCTTTTCTTGGTGATTCGAGCTGTTCGGGCAACGTGCCCATGTAAGCAAAGCCAGGAATGAACCCTATCATATACACGCGAAATATTTCTTTGGTGTGTAGTGCAATAATTTCATGGATGCTTAGTTTGAGATAATCGCTAAGCCACTCAAGGTCTGTTCCAAATTCAACATCATAACAAACAGGTATGATGATTGTGTTGGTTATTCTTTGGGTGATGACATCCGTTTTATTCAATGCCGATGAGGATGATTCAGATTTCAATGCTTGTTGCCTATTATTTATTTCATCAACAACAGTATTTGATGTTGTTTTTTCATCAAAATAGATAGTCAGGCTACTATAGGCAGGCACACATTCAATGAATCCATCGAATGGATTTGTCTCAATGTCATTTTTTAAGTTGATTACATCAAGGTTGATAGTCTCATCGATTTCATTTCCCAATTCAATGGTGACAGCTTGGTCGTGAGTGGCATAGATTCTGGGGAAAATCATTGACTGCAAGTTATTGCTTATCCCGATTATAGAAATGGGGTTGTTATAAACTGCATCCAATTATACAGCATACTAATAATCGATCACCTGTTCCTGTATGGCTTCAGGAATTTCTCTCCATTCATATTGCTGATTCCTTAACTGTGGTTCGAATCCGGCTTCTTTGATGGCTTCCTGTATTGATTTGTATGTGAAGCGATGAGGTGCACCTGCTGCACTCACAACATTTTCCTCAAGCATGATGCTACCAAAGTCATTGGCACCTGCACGAAGGCATATTTGTGCAATTTTTTTACCAACTGTTAGCCAGGATGCCTGAATGTTCTTGATGTTAGGAAGCATGATTCGGCTGATGGCGATCATTCTGATATACTCGTCGCCGGTAGTAAGATTTTGTACACCCCGAATCTTAGCCAACAAGGTGTCGACGTCCTGGAATGTCCATGGGATGAATGCCAGAAATCCTTTTGCATCTGCTGGCTTTTTGGCTTGTACTTCGCGAAGTTTAATCAAATGCTCAAAACGCTCTTCCAGTGTTTCAACATGTCCGAACATCATTGTAGCTGAAGTGGTTATATTCAGT
>CANJEF010000020.1 GCA_947472965.1 Sphingobacteriales bacterium | reverse complement strand
GGGTTAATTGGTAAAACATCTCTTGCCAGTGGTGTTGATAAAAAGATGTTACTTGGTAATACAAAATGGAATGGCAGTAGCACATTGGGATATAACCTGTCAAAAAAAATATTTGCGCAAATGAATCTCAAGGTTGGGAATGGAATTATGCGCACAAAGGATAGTCTGCCAATTTCCAAAGCGCTTTACGCCTTGAATTATTATTTGAGTCATCAAAAAAATCCTTTTAACAAATGGGGAGTAGAAGTTGGCATCGCTAGAGAGATGCCATCAAATGATAATGTTTTTCCTTCCCCGATTTTGGGGCATAATTCAACTATTTTATTTGGTATGGGTACCCCATCTTTCCCAGAAACAAAAAATATCGAATTCAATTATCAGAAAAGTGATTTCTATAGGGGACTCCTTTTTTCAATTTCTGTTTCTGGAGCCTTGATTAAAAATGAAAATTCAATTTCTTTTTACAATTATAATAACCATGGCGTAAAATCATATTTTACTGCAACAGAAATTGTTCGGATGACGAATAATTTCCATCTCGAAAAATATTTTCACGAAATTAAACTTAAAACAATCATTGAATCAAATGGATTGTATATGAAAAGTCCAGAGCGAATAAATAACACTGATACAGTGCAATCTTTGTTAAGCAAAGAGTTCAAGTTTACTGCGATCAGCAATTTCAAGGGATTTTTCAATGCAGAAGTGTCTTCATCTTTACTTCGTTCATCGGTTTCCGGACAACGGATTAAGTCCAATATATCCAATACCATTTATCAATACCGACATTCACTGAAGCTCAAAGCTGCACTTGGTAAAAGAGTTTATGCAAATTTTCATTTCACTGGAACCGACTACAAAGGGATCAATGTTTTTTATGCAGGGAATGGGAGTATCCAGTGGACAGTTAACAAGTCTTTGAAGTCTTCTATTTTGTTTCATAACATATTCAATAACAGCCGGTTCATTGAAAAGCAATATGATCTGTATGGATCTAATACAAGAATATATTTTCTTGAAAAACGGTATATCCTTTTTTCCTTGGCGCTTGATTTGTGAATTAGCCTATTGGAATAATATTTTGTAGGCTTTCATTTCCAAGCCTATCAACTGAAGTCACCACAATTCTTTTTAGGTTATTTTCTTTTCCAGCTGAATCAGTCGCTTTAAGACCAATTTCAAACTTGTTTTCATTGCGGCTAAAAATTTTGTATTCCCATTTATCAGCATATTGAAAGTATACAATCCACCTGAATGCATTTTTATCTTTTTCTTTCCATGCAATAGAAAGTGTTGAAGCATTTTTATTCAAGGATACTTCAGGTGCCAATGGCTTTATTGAACCAAGCCATGGACTTGCTGGTATTAAAGCTTGATTTTTGTATGGTCCATTAAAAAGATCTTTGGCAAGAACTGGATTTTTTGTGAGTGATGAAATATTCCAGTGAACGGTACCAACACTTTTTGGAATCAATTCCCGGGTAAGGGAAATTTCGTTAATCACTTCCTGGTTGCTTTCAGGGGTTGGTTTTTTGTTTACCACATTGATGCCTGGCCACATGTGGCGTTGCAATGTATTTTCACTTTGCCACCAGGTTAGCAGATCTGGGAAACGCTGTCCTACCTTATTGATTGGCCAATAGAGTTGTGGTGCCATGTAATCCATCCATCCCTTATTCAGCCAAAGCTTGGCGTCGGCATACAGTTTCTCATATTGGTCGAATCCTGTAACTGTTGAAGGGAATCCAGGCCTGTAAATGCCAAAAGGACTTAGTCCAAATTTGACATATTTTTTTTCTGATTTGATTTCATTGTATAAACGCTCTATCAAAGTATTTACTGAGTTTCTTCTCCAATCACTTTTTGTAAGTGTTCCTCCATTTTTCACATATATATTCCAGTTTTTAATATCTGGAAAATCCTTGTCACCATTGTATGCAGGATAAGGATAGAAGTAATCATCGAAATGAATGCCATCAACATCATATCTTTTTACGATATCCATTACCACTGATGATGTAAGGTCTTGGGTTTTTTTAAGGGAAGGATCCATCCACCAATAACCTTCTTGTAATTTGTATACAGCATCAGGACTTTTCCTGACTACTGATTTTGAACTGATTGTATTTCCTTTCACATGGTGTGCCCGATATGGATTGAGCCAGGCATGAAACTCTAGCCCACGGTTATGCGCCTCTTCAATCCAAAAACTAAGTGGATCGTAGTAGGGTTCAGGTGGCGCACCTTGTTCTCCCGTGAGAAAAAATGACCAGGGTTCTATGGCACTATTGTATAATGCATCTGCCTGTGGCCTCACCTGCAGGATCACGGCATTGAATTGATTGTTTTTTAAAAAATCCAGCAATTCGATTGCTTCAGCCTTTTGCTCGTAAGCGGAAAGTCCTGGCCTACTCGGCCAATCAATATTATCAACAGTGGCAATCCATGCTGCTCGGAACTCCCTCATCATGGTAGATGATGGAATGGCAAAACTTAAGCTATCTGCTTTTTTTTGTGGGATTGGAGGGATAACAGCCGCTATAGGCTTTGTATTTTCTTGTGCCGGTTGGCTGGGCATTGTCTTTTCTGTGTCTGCAGGCTTTTTTGTGGATGTTTTTTGAGATATCTCTCTTAGTGATTTACATCCAAAAGCGAAGAATAAAGAAATGAAAAGGGGGAATGCTATGTTGCTCAGCCTCATTGTCGTGGTTTATGTAAAATTAACAACCAATTTCAAGAATAGCTCATTCAGTTTGTTATAAATTTCCCTTTACTGAATTGATTTTCAGCTAAGCAACAAATCATTCAATTCAAGTTGATTTCATTGAATGAAAGGCACTAATTTCGTATCATCCATTCTGAAATAGGTTCATATAAACATACACTTTTATGAAAAGGAAATTTAATTTAGTTGTTCTTGCATTCGCGCTGCTGACTTTCAATTCAATTTCGGCTCAGGATAGCCCAGAAAAGTATCGACCTGCCATTCATTTCACTCCCAAATCCAATTGGATGAATGATCCCAATGGAATGGTTTACTACAATGGAGTGTACCATCTTTTTTATCAGCACAATCCAAACGCTGCAGTATGGGGACCTATGCATTGGGGACATGCCACCAGCAAGGATTTGATCCATTGGCAGCATGAGCCTATCGCCATTTATCCTGATCAACTGGGTACCATATTTTCAGGCAGTGCAGTAGTTGATAAAAACAATACCAGTGGTTTAGGTAAAGACGGGAAAGTTCCTCTGGTTGCTATTTTTACACAACATGATGAAAAAGCCATCAAGGCTGGCAGAAATGATTTTCAAAACCAAAGTCTCGCATATAGTTTGGATGAAGGGAAAAGCTGGACTAAGTATGCAGACAATCCTGTTTTAAGGAGTTCCGCCAATCCTGATTTCAGGGATCCCAAAGTGATGTGGCATGAAGCAACTCAACGTTGGATCATGTCGTTGGCAGTTGCAGATCACTTAAATTTTTATAGTTCAACCAATTTGAAAGTATGGAATAAGGAGAGTGAATTTGGTTTGAATAGTGGAGCACATGGTGGTGTATGGGAATGTCCTGATTTGATTTCTTTTGAGTTTGAAGGGAAGACGGTTTGGGTATTGATTGTAAACATCAATCCGGGTGGACCAAATAAAGGCTCCGGCACCCAATATTTTGTTGGTGATTTCGACGGTCATCAATTCAAGCCATTTTCAAAAGATACCAAGTGGTTGGATTTCGGTCCGGATAACTATGCTGGCGTAACCTGGTTTAATACAGGCAACAGAACTATTTTGGCTGGCTGGATGAGCAATTGGATCTATGCCAATGTTGTTCCCACCGAAACCTGGAGGAGTGGACTGACCATTCCAAGGGAATTGGGTCTTCAGAAAATTTCCGGAGAATATTATGTTACCTCAAAACCTGTTAATGAAATTACTGGCATCCAGTCAGGTTCGCTATCATTTAGGGATGTGGATTTGGCAAAGGATTTCGATCTGTTAAAGCGGGTAAGGAATACTTCCATCCCCTGTCAGATTGATTTACAGATTTTAAAAGAACGAAACTTTGAATTGGTCCTTTCGAATTCCAATGCAGAAGAATTGGTAGTGGGTTTCAATAAAGAGAAAAATCAGTATTATATCGACAGGTCAAAGTCGGGGAAAATCGATTTTCATCCGGATTTTGCCGGGGTTCACACAGCTCCAAGAATTTCAAAAGAAGCTAACATGAAGATGACCTTGATAATTGATCGAGCCTCAATTGAATTGTTTGCCGACGGGGGCCTGTCTGTGATGACTGAGATTTTCTTTCCAACCACACTCTATAATAAGATCATTTTTCGTTCAACAGATGGCGCTGTGATTAATGAGATTCAGTATCATGGATTGAAGAGCATTTGGGCAAACTAAAATCCCTGATCATTGTTACCCCCTAAACCCTAAACCCTAAACCCTAAACCCTAAACAATCAAAACAATTCACTAAATTTAAAATAAAAACAATGCCAACTTATACCTTGTCCATCAATGGGAAAAATACAAAAGTGGATGTTGCTGCAGACACCCCCTTGTTGTGGGTTTTGCGAGATAACCTCCAACTCGTTGGAACGAAATATGGATGTGGAATTGCTCAATGTGGAGCTTGCACCGTTCACCTGAATGGCAATGCAGTACGCGCTTGTTCATTGCCTGTTTCTGCTATTGGTACTGCCAAAGTTACTACGATCGAAGGGTTGTCTGAAACTGGAAACCATCCTCTTCAATTGGCGTGGGAAGAAGTTGATGTTCCACAATGCGGATATTGTCAGGCTGGACAGATCATGACAGCCGCGGCATTTTTAAAGAAAACCCCAAACCCTACGCTAGAGCAAGTAGAAACCACCATGAATGGCAACCTGTGCAGGTGTGCAGCCTACCACAGAATTCGTGAAGCAGTTCTCTTGGCAGCTAAAAAATAAAAAACATGAATACAATTACTCAAAATAGCAGGCGCAATTTTCTCAAGAAGATGACCCTTTCTGGTGGTGGCTTCATGCTTGGATTTAGTTTATTCGATGAAGCATTTGCTACACCAACATTGTTGAATAATACGTTTGTTGGAGGTGCCGTAGATTTCAATAGCTATCTTTCCATTGCTGCTGATGGCATTGTTACCATTGCATCACCCAATCCGGAGTTGGGACAAAACATAAAAACATCGTTTGCCATGATTGTGGCTGATGAGTTGGATGCCGATTGGTCAAAAGTGAAAGTGGTACAGGCGCCGCTTGATACAAAAAAATTCGAACGGCAACTTACAGGCGGAAGTGGTGCAATCCCTCACTCATGGAAGCGATTGAGAACTGCTGGAGCTACTGCCCGAAAAATGCTTATCAATGCATCAGCTGAGCAATGGAAAGTATCTGCTGAAGAATGTACTACAGAAAACGGGTTTGTGGTGCATGCAACTTCCGGAAAAAAAGCCAGCTATGGTGAACTGTCTGAAGCGGCTTCAAAACTTGCAGTTCCTACAGACGTGAAATTAAAAGACCCAAAGCAATTTAAATTTATTGGGAAGGCACTTAAGAATGTTGAAAATAAAAATATCGTTACCGGAAAGGGTTTGTTTGGACTTGATTTTTATCGCGAAGGCATGATGTATGCCATGGTTCAACATCCACCTGCATTTGGAACAAAAATAAAATCAGTGGATGACCAGGCTGCAAGGGCCATGCCGGGGGTGACAGACATTGTTAGGTTTAAAAACAATGTAGCCGTTGTTGGTACATCAACCTGGGCTGTAATGAAAGCGAGAAAGGCATTGGTTATTTCATACGAAAATGAAAAAGGTTCACTTGAAAGCTCTTCAGACCATGCTGCCATCTTCAGCAAAATGATGGATGGATCTGAAGCAACAGTGAGAAGAAAAAATGGTGATGTGGATGCGGCTTTTAAATCTGCCGCTAAAACAATCAAGCGTGAATATGAATGTCCCTTTATTCCTCACAACCCACTTGAGCCAATGAATTTCTTTGCTCACGTAAAAGAAGATGGGGTTGAATTGGTTGGTCCTACCCAAACACCAGGATCAGCACGAAAAGCTGTTGCAGATTTGTTGAAAGTGCCGGAAGATAAGATCACTGTTGACATAACCCGCCTTGGTGGTGGGTTTGGGCGAAGACTCAAATTTGATTACGTGCTTGATGCAGCTGAGGTTTCTTCAATCATCAAAAAACCGGTGAAGGTAATTTGGACAAGAGAAGATGAAATGAATGGTGGAAGTTATAGACCTGCTGTTCGTTATCGCTTTGAAGCGGCAATTGATAGCAACAATAATATCACTGGATATAAATTAAGAGGGGCTGGTATCAATGTTGGAAATTCAACCCGTGAAGATAATTTTCCATCCGGGGCTATTGAAAACCTTTTGATTGATTCTGTTGATCATGTATCACCAATTACAACAGGCGCATGGCGCGCGCCAGTAACCAACTTTCTTGCGTATGCTGAACAAGCTTTTCTTGATGAAGTTGCTGTTGAAACAGGAAAGGATCCTATCGCAATGCGTTTGGAGTTATTGCAAAAGGCTAAGTCTGCCCCTGTAGGCGCAATCAAATATGATATCGGAAGAATGGAAAATGTAATCAGGGCTGTTGCAGAAAAGGCAGGATGGGGAAAGAAGAAAGATGTGTCACAAGGATTCAGTATTTATTTTTCGCATGCCTCCTATGTTGCACAAATATGTGAAGTGATAAAAAAAGATGGCAAACCACAAGTGAAAAAGTTTTATGCAGTTTCTGATTGCGGTGTTGTAGTTAACCAGTCGGGTGCAAAACAACAGGTGATGGGTGGAGTACTTGATGGTATGGGACATGCCATGTATGGTAAGCTTAGCTTCAAGAATGGTGAACCTGAACAAAAGAATTTTAATACATACTCCATGATCAGAATGAAGTCAATTCCTGATGTTGATGCAAGTTTTATTGATAATGGAATTGATCCTACTGGTCTCGGTGAACCTGCGCTGCCACCCACTGGAGGTGCGCTGGCAAATGCAGTGTATAAGGCAACCGGTGTAAGAATGTATAAGCAGCCATTTATGAATGAAGCACCTTTTAAAAATCAAGGGTAATAAAATACCTGAACATATTCGACCATCAAGATAAAGCTACCCTAGGGTAGCTTTATTCAATATGACAAGGATTCGGATTCAAGTAGTCCGATAAAAAACGAACAGCTATTTTGAAAGAACTCAACGAAATCATCAAGGCATACGATCTTGCAGTGCAAGCTGGAAAATCAACGGCATTGGCAACAGTGGTTCATGTTGATGGTTCTTCCTATCGCCGACCGGGTGCTAGAATGTTGGTTGATGATGAAGGCCTGCTCACGGGCGCCATTAGCGGTGGTTGTTTGGAAGGCGATGCATTGCGTAAAGCCATGTTGGCCCTGGCGCAACAAAAGAAAAAACTGGTTGTGTATGATACCAGTAATGAAGATGACATGACCATTGGAATTCAACTGGGTTGCGCAGGATTGATTCAGGTTTTGTTCGAGCCCATAATCAATTCAATTTCTAACAATCCGATTGAATTGATTAGACAATCTCTTTTAAAAAGACAAAAATCTGTATTGCTAACATTGTTTAGTCTTGATCCGAAAACCCAGGAACAAAAGGGAACTTGTTTGCTTTTGGAAGAAAATGGTAGTCTAACAGAAAGTAATCCAAGTGATTCATCTCAGAAGCTCTTCATAAGCGACATGCATGAAGTGCTTACATCTGAAAAATCAATATTTAAGTCTTATGCAGATGAATATATTTCCACAACAGCCTTTGTTGAATTCATGAAGCCTCCAATCTCCCTGGTTATTGTTGGTGCAGGAAATGATGCCATACCCATGGTGCAGATTGCAGATACATTGGGCTGGGATAGCAGAATCGTAGATGGAAGAAACACACATGCAAGACCAGAACGATTTGCAAGTGCCTGCCAGGTGTTGGTGAGTAAGCCGGAAGATGTTTTGAATAAGATATCTATTGACAACCGCACAGCGTTCGTGATGATGACCCACAATTATAATTATGACCTATCCATGTTAAAAGCGTTGCTGCCAATGGATATTCCATATATTGGTATGCTTGGGCCAAGAAAAAAAACTGAACGCATGGTACATGAAATTCGTGAAGGTGGCATGGAGGTTACCGAGAAAATGTTGGGGAAGGTGTTTGGTCCTACCGGACTTGAACTTGGTGCTGAAAGTCCTGAGGAAATTGCATTGAGTATTGCATCTGAAATTCTTTCAGTAATGAATGAAACTCAGGGTGGACAACTTAAAAAAAAGAATGATGTTATTCACTCAAGAAGTGAAACATCCATCAACATAAAAAAATTTTAAAATCAGCAATGCAATATCAGATAAACCAATGTGGTATTTTGATACTCGCAGCAGGACAAAGCAGCCGGCTGGGAAGGCCCAAGCAATTGCTGATGTATCAAGGTCGTTCATTGGTTGAACGTGTTGCTGAAACAGCAATTGCTTCCGGATGCAATCCTATTATGGTGGTTTTGGGTTCTTCCGCTGAAGAGACTAGTTCCCATTTAAACAAGCTAGGTATACACGTATTGGTAAATAAGCAATGGCAAGAGGGGATGGCATCAAGTATCAGGGAAGGAGTAAAAGCGATGATTGGCTTAGATGATCATATCGACGGTATCGTTATTTTGGTATGTGATCAACCGCACTTGGAAGTCAATCATATTAAGGCACTGCTTCAACTGCAATTACAAAAAGACCTACCAGCAGCTGCTTGCAGGTATGCAGGAATATTGGGTACACCCGCACTATTTCATAAATCACTTTTTAAAAAATTGGATGATCTAAAAGGCGATGTCGGTGCAAAAAAAATTCTTTCATCTTTGAGTGAAGAAATTGCTGTGGTGGAGTTCGAACAAGGTATTTTTGATATTGATACAGAATCAGATTATGAGCGGCTTCTTCATGAAAAAAAGATTGTGTTATGATGGTAGATGGGTTTAACAGGAAGCATGATTATTTGCGCATATCATTAACGGACAACTGCAACCTTCGTTGTTTTTATTGTATGCCAGAAGAAGAATATGTTTTCACGCCAGCAAGTAAATTGATGCAGGTTGATGAAATTGAAGCGATCGCCAAGGTATTTGTTTCGCAAGGGGTAAAAAAAATTCGCCTCACCGGAGGTGAGCCCCTGGTGAGAAAAGATGCTGCAGATATCATGATGCGCTTATCTAAGTTGCCTGTCAAGCTTACGCTCACCACCAATGCCACCCGCCTGCATGAATTTGTTGATGTAATCAAGGATGCTGGAATCTCTTCCATCAACATCAGTCTGGATACCTTGCAAAAAGAACGTTTCCTCATGATGACCAAACGTGATCAATATGATAAGGTTATGAGCAACATCGAATTGATGATTGCCAATAATATTCACGTGAAGGTGAATGCAGTCGTAATGAAAGGATTGAATGACGATGAAATAAATGACTTTATTCATTGGACGAAGAACACGCCTATTCATATAAGATTCATCGAATTCATGCCTTTTGATGGAAACCGTTGGAACCGCGACCGTGTTGTAACCTTGAATGAAATGTTGGAACAGGCACGGAAGTCCTTTGATCTTGTGCCGTTGGAAAGGGAGCAGCATGATACTGCAAAGAAGTTTCAGGTGAAGGACCATCTGGGTACATTCGCTGTCATCAGTACCATGAGTGCACCCTTTTGCGGTGATTGTAATAGGATGCGGTTGACAGCAGATGGGAAAATGAAAAACTGTTTATTTTCTACAACAGAAACTGATCTGCTTACACCTTTTAGAAATGGAGAAGATATCATTCCGATGATCTATCAAAGCATTCGCGATAAGAAAGAAGCATTGGGAGGACAGTTCACAACAGAGCTCGAGAAAATAGAAACATCGAAATTGGAAAACAGAAGCATGATAACAATTGGTGGGTAATCCATCAGTATGAAATTTCAAACCGCAAGCGATAATGCAAGAATTGATTACAGTTGAATTAGCGAGGGAGTTGATAAAGGAGATAGTGCCATCGCTTTCTCCAAAAAAAATGTCATTGTTGGAATCGGGTGGACTAACCCTTGCTGAAGATATATTTTCTACTTACCATATTCCAGCATTTCCACAATCAGGAATGGATGGTTATGCTTTTAAATGGGACCCTAATCTTTCAACATATATCATTGTTGGTGAGATGGCTGCTGGAAGCAATGATGAGCCTGTTCTTGAACATGGGCATGCTGTCCGCATATTTACAGGGGCTCCAGTGCCACAAGGT
>CANJEF010000019.1 GCA_947472965.1 Sphingobacteriales bacterium | reverse complement strand
CAATTCCAAAGTGATATACTGGCTGTTCATGTTGTTAGGCCTTCTATTGTTGAAACTACTGCATTGGGCGCGGCTTATCTTGCAGGACTCGCTGTGGGATTTTGGAGTAATATTGAAGAGATCTCCATGCAATGGAAAGAGGAGCGAAAATTCATCCCCAATATGGATAAAAAACATAAAGACGATCTGCTGGCAGAATGGCAAAGGGCTATCAAGGCAACACTGGCTTGGAGCAACGATTGAACATGATTTATTTTGATAGTTTAGTGGATTAATTATAATAAAAAGATTGTGAATAGGAAAGAGGCATTGTCGGCATTACGCCAAAAAATTGAATGGGATATAATAGTGATAGGCGGTGGTGCAACTGGATTGGGTATTGCTGTGGATGCGGCTCAAAGAGGTTATAGGGTGCTGTTGTTGGAAAAAAATGATTTTGCAAAAGGCACTTCAAGCAGAAGTACAAAGCTGGTGCATGGCGGAGTAAGATACCTAGCCCAAGGAAATCTAAAATTGGTGATTGAAGCATTGAGAGAACGGGGCTTTTTGCTTAAAAATGCACCCCATCTTACAAGGGTTCAAGAGTTCGTTATTCCAGCTTATTCCTATTGGCAAAAATGGTATTATGGAATTGGACTTCTCGTCTATGATATGCTATCGAATAAACTTAGTTTAGGCCGACCAAGTATCTTAACAAGAAAATCAACGCTTTCATTGTTGCCGTCCATTCTAAAGAAAAAACTTCGTGGCGGCATTTCATACAAAGACGGTCAATTTGATGATTCAAGACTCGCAATGACCCTGGCGCTCACGGCCTTCGATCTCGGTGCCACCCTTGTAAATTATTGCGGTGTGGTTGCTTTGAATAAAAAGGATGGGAAGATTTCAGGTGTTGTTGCCATAGATGATTTTTCCGAAGAGCAATTTGAACTGGCAGCAAAATCCGTCATCAATGCAACAGGTGTTTTTGTTGACCAGGTTTTGGCTATGGATGATAAATCGTCGCCACACATGGTGATGCCTTCTCAAGGCGTGCATTTGGTGGTGAGTAAAAAATTCTTTCCAGGTTCAAGCGCTTTAATGATTCCCAAAACCAGTGATGGGCGGGTTCTTTTTGCATTGCCATGGCACGGTGAAGTGGTTATTGGAACAACAGATACTGCACTGAATCTGATTAGCGAAGAGCCAATTGCATTGGAAGAGGAAATTGAGTTCATTCTCAGTAACTACAACCAATACAGTGAATTAAAAATAAGCCGTTCGGATATCCTTTCTGTTTTTGCTGGCCTGCGGCCGTTGGTGAAGACTTCAAATACGGGAAGTACCGCCTTGGCATCAAGAGACCATACTATTATTGTATCAACAAGCAATCTTATTACCATAACTGGAGGTAAGTGGACAACCTATCGCAGAATGGCAAAGGATGCAGTTGGAAATGCAGCGTTTATTGCAAAGCTTCCTATCGTGAAATGCACAACTAGACACCTAAGGTTGCATGGGTACGCTGATAATATTCAATTTGGAGCGCCCCTTTCAGTGTATGGAACAGATGCCTTGAAGATTAAAGAGATTATAGCGAGCGACTATCAATTGGGCAATCGAGTACATCCCGATTATCCATATCTTAAAGCGGAGGTGATTTGGGCAATTCGAAATGAAATGGCCATGACGGTGGAAGACTTCCTTGCGCGCAGAACCCGAATGCTTTTTTTGAATGCCAAGGCCGCCATAGATTCCGCAGGGATCGTTGCTGAACTAATGGCCACTGAATTGGAAATGAATGATAATTGGCAAAAAGACCAGGTGGTAGACTTTACCGATATCGCGGAAGAGTACCTTGCTAACTATTGATTTTTTATTAACTTCAAAAAAAAACCAAATGACTCCATTTATTGCTGAACTTACAGGAACGCTAGTTCTGATTACGTTAGGGCTGGGTGTTGTGGCTAATGTTTTATTGGATGGTACGAAGGGCAATAATTCAGGGCTGATTGTAATTGCATTTGGTTGGGCTGTGGCGGTTTTTGTTGGGGTGTTTATCTCCGCAGATGTGAGTGGGGCTCATTTGAATCCAGCCGTTACGATTGCCTTGGCCATTGCAGGAAAATTCAGTTGGAGTGAAGTCCCACAATATATATTGGCTCAGTTTTTAGGTGCTTTTGCCGGTTCGATTTTAATTTGGGTAGCCTATAAGGATCATTTTGATTCGACCAAGAACCCTGAAAATATTTTAGCGGTTTTTTCTACCGGTCCAGCCATTAGGAATGCCTACAGCAACCTCCTCACTGAAACCATTGCCACATTTGTATTTATGATTGCTATCCTCTTTATCCAAAAGGGGGATGTTAAGTTGGGCGCGCTGGACGCCTTGCCTGTTGCATTGTTGGTTTTGGGGGTTGGTTTGAGCATGGGTGGCCCCACCGGCTATGCAATCAACCCTGCCCGCGACCTGGGTCCGCGAATTATTCATGCTATCCTTCCGATTTCAGGTAAAGGACATTCAGACTGGAAATATGCATGGATACCGGTCTTTGGTCCTATTTTAGGGGCATCCCTTGCAGCGATTGTATTCAGACTTTTCTAGGAAATCCATACTTATTTTAGATATTGGTGAAAAATCTTGAATTCGATTTTTCTCTTCCCCCCATCCTCTTTACCTTTGCGGCCGAAACATAGGTCATTTCAATATAAATTAGAATCATGGCTATCACAGGCAAAGTTAAACAGGTTATTGGAGCGGTAGTTGACGTACATTTTGAAGGTCAGCTCCCAGAAATTTATAATGCATTGGAACTCCAAAAGGAAAATGGCGATAAATTGGTTATGGAAGTGCAACAGCACCTTGGTGAGGACAGTGTAAGGTGTATCGCCATGGATGGTACCGAAGGATTGGTAAGAGGTACAGCTGTAATTGATACCGGAAAGGCAATTGCCATGCCAATTGGAGAAGGAATCAATGGCAGATTGTTTAATGTAACAGGCGACCCTATTGATGGATTGCCCGCTGTTTCGAAAGTAAATGGCCGTCCTATTCACTCCAAGCCACCAAGATTCGAAGACTTAAGTACTGCTTCTGAAATTTTATTTACCGGTATTAAGGTAATTGACCTAATCGAACCTTATGCAAAAGGTGGTAAAATTGGTTTGTTTGGTGGTGCGGGTGTTGGTAAAACTGTATTAATACAAGAGTTGATTAACAATATTGCGAAGGGTTACGGCGGGTTATCAGTATTTGCCGGAGTGGGAGAGCGTACAAGAGAAGGGAACGATCTACTAAGAGAGATGATTGAAGCAGGTATCATGCAATATGGTGATGATTTCAAGCATAGCATGGAAGAAGGTGGATGGGATCTTGAGAAGGTGGACATGGAAGGTTTGAAAAATTCAAAAGCAACTTTTGTATTCGGACAAATGAACGAACCTCCTGGTGCCCGTGCGAGGGTTGCTTTGAGTGGACTAACCATTGCAGAGTATTTCCGTGATGGCGATGGCGAAGGAAATGGAAAAGACATCTTGTTTTTCGTTGATAATATATTTCGTTTCACACAGGCTGGTTCAGAAGTTTCAGCCTTGTTGGGAAGGATGCCTTCCGCAGTGGGTTATCAGCCAACGCTTGCAACTGAAATGGGATTGATGCAGGAGCGAATCACTTCAACCCGCAACGGTTCGATTACTTCAGTACAGGCAGTTTATGTTCCTGCTGATGACCTTACAGATCCGGCGCCTGCAACAACATTTGCTCACTTGGACGCCACTACGGTATTGAGTCGCAAAATTGCTGACCTCGGTATTTATCCTGCCGTTGATCCGCTTGATTCAACATCAAGGTTACTTTCCCCTAGTGTTGTAGGTGATGCACATTACAATTGCGCAAATAGGGTTAAACTAATCCTACAGCGTTACAAGGAATTGCAAGATATTATTGCAATTTTGGGAATGGATGAGCTTAGTGACGAAGATAAATTGACCGTTAGCCGTGCAAGAAGGGTTCAGCGTTTCCTTAGCCAACCTTTCCATGTAGCGGAGCAATTTACCGGGTTAAAAGGGGTATTTGTAAATATTGATGATACCATCCGCGGCTTCAACATGATTATGGATGGCGAAGTGGATGAATATCCAGAAGCTGCCTTCAACCTTGTTGGATCCATTGAAGATGCAATTGAAAAAGGTAAAAAGATGATTGCTTCTGCCAAAGGATAAGAAACAAATTAATTTTTGAATTCATGCTGATAGAAATACTCACTCCTGAGAAGAAAATATTTTCAGGCGATATCTATGGTCTTCAGTTGCCTGGAGTTAGTGGTTCTTTTGAGGTACTTGAAAAACATGCTTCAATTGTCAGTGCCTTGGGCATTGGTGTTTTAAAGCTTTTGCATGACAACAAAGGGAAGACAAGCAGTTATAATATCACTGGAGGGTTTATTGAGGTATTGAACAACAAGGCTACGGTATTGTTGGAAAATGCTGTGCCTGTTTAAGTTTTTCTTTCCAATAGTTGTTGTTTCCCAATTGAATTCAACCCTGAGCTAATATTGAATGTGAAGAAAAATCCGGTATTGATCAGATTTGCAATAGCATCCTATTTCTTTTTAATGGGGCTAATTTTTTCTTCCTGGGCATCCAGGATTCCCTCCGTAAAAGACAAATTCAACTTTAATGAAGCAGAGCTTGGTGCCGTTTTATTCATGCTTCCCTTAGGGGCATTAAGTGCGCTCCCAATTTCTGGTTGGATTGTAGACAAATTCGGAAGTAAAAAAATAAGCTTCCTTTCATTGCTATCATATTCATGCTCGCTTTATTCCGTTGCTGCTGTTGATTCTTCTTTTGGTCTTTCGATTGCGTTATTCCTATTTGGATTTTTAGGCAACATGTCGAATATTTCAATGAATACACAGGGCCTTTCTATTCAACACCTAATTAATAAACCAATATTGTCTGGCCTTCATGCGATGTGGAGTGTTGGAGCCTTTTCTGCTGCAGCTTTTACTGGCTGGATGATGAAATTGAATTTTTCTACAGACCAGCATTTCATGGTAATTGCATTGATAGGCATATCGGTTTCTATGTGCATGTATTTTTTTCTAATTAAAGATTTGGCACATGACCATCCACCCAAAATTTTTGTGTTGCCAGCGAAAGGACTGCTACTGTTGGGTTTTATTTGTTTTTGTGTTGCTATGTCGGAGGGAGCAATGGCAGATTGGAGCTCACTGTATTATAGGATGGTGTTGAAGGATATTAGTCTGGCTACCACTGCTGGATATACAGCCTTCGCATTTTCCATGGCTATTGGACGCTTTATGGGTGACCGACTGATGAATCATATGGGGTATAAAAAATTACTGATGCTCAATGGCCTATTTATTATCATAGGAATGTCATTGTCATTGATATTTGAATTGCCTGTAATTGTGATTATTGGATTTTCAATGATTGGTCTTGGTGTGTCATCAGTTTTTCCAGTAGTGTATATTATCGCATCTAAAAATAAATCAATGGCTCCGGCGGTGGCACTTGCAGCGGTGAGTAGTGTTGGCTTTACCGGATTTCTATTAGGACCACCCATCATTGGATTCATCGCACAGCAGATTGGATTAAGGCTCTCGCTTGTGATTGTTATACTTCTGGGAATGATCATTTTGCTGCTAACCCAATGGGTCAAAGAACAAAATGATTAGTTGAAAGAGGGGTCAAGCGGATAGTTAATCATTGGTAAAAAATCCCCACCTAGTTTTTTTAAGGCATTGCTCCAAATATGCGCCGGCTCCGTATGTAGAACCAATGTTGTATTCGCTTCAGTACATATCCAGCTTTTATGTTTCATTTCTTTTCTCAGTTGGTTTTTTCCCCATCCGGAGTATCCAAGATAAAACCTGATTCCATCTTCATTGATAGTTCCATCTTTAACATGTTTTACCGCCGCTTCATAATCACCGCCCCAATAAATTTCATCGATGATATGCTCGCCTCCTGGAATCAAATCAGGATGCTGATGTAGAAAATGAACATGGTCCTTGCCTACTGGCCCGCCATCAAAAACGGGCATATTTGAACCTGAAAAATCTTCAAGAAAATAAGATATGTTGTACTCCAGTTTCCTATTAACCAAAATCCCAAAAGAACTATCGTCCTCCTGCTGGCAAAGCAATACCACAGAACGTTGAAAGTTTTCATCTTTCATAAACGGTTCGGCTATTAGTAATATTCCTTTTTCGACTTCAACCATAACTCTAATGTAAGGAATCGGATTCCAATTTTCAAGGGACGTGTTAAAAATATTTCATAGGTTTTGCGAAGAGCTTCTTAAACCTACGTTAAATAATGTATGTTCTGTATCTTCATTGGCATACAAACTTATTTTTGCCAGGCATGAAACGTAGTTTTCCACTAATAACCATCTTGATCCTGCTATCCGTTATCGGGATAATTCTTATACAATATTCCTGGTTGAAAAATGTGATGCTCATTAAAGATGAACAGGTGAGGGATCGGGTAGACATGGTAGAATATGAAGTTGTTGAATCGCTTGTTACGGATCTAGAATCCGCCGCACCTGAACTTCCGATGGAAGCACTTCCCCAAAATCCAACTGACCAGATTATTTCAATGCTCACAACACCAACAGCAGCCGGAACATTTTCTGTGGATGAAGTGCAAAAAAGATTTCGTAGTGCATTTGCGGCAAACAAATTGAAAGAGGTCAATTTTGAATTTGCCATTGTGTCTGCTAAAAATGAACTTGCTCCTACCATTTCATCTCCCGATTTTGATATTCAGTATGCACTTGCCGAAAAAGATACAGCAAACTATATGATCGGATTGTGGCCACTTGTCTCTTTGACAGATGGCATACAAAATATAGACCCTGATGAAAAGTTAGTTGTTGTAGTTTCAGGCGTTAAATCCTATGTATTGAAATCTATTGGATGGATGATTGCTGCTGCAATAATTTTTTCCCTTATTATTATTTCTGCATTTTATGTTACGGTTAGAACAATACTTACCCAGAAGAAATTGAGTGAGATGAAAACAGACTTCATCAATAATATGACTCATGAGTTAAGAACCCCGCTTGCTACAATTTCGATTGCTGTTGATACTTTAAAGAATGAAAAGGTGATTGGCGATAAGGAAAAAATAAATTCAATTGGAAGTATCATCAAGACTGAAAATAGCAGGATGAATTTGCAGGTTGAGCAAATATTGCAAGCTGCACAGCTCGATATAAGTGAGGTATTGAAAGAAAAAGAAGAATTATATGTCAATAATTTACTTAATAAAATACGCGACAAGTTTTCACTGCAGCTAGAAGAGAAAGATGCAACGCTCATACTTAATCTCGATGCAATTAAGGATAAGGTTTTGGGTCACCCAATACATTTCATGAACATGTTTTCCAATTTGATTGACAATGCCTTGAAATATTCAAAAGAGGATATCCCCCCTCACATTTTCATCAACACAAAAAATATCAAAAACCGTATTCTTGTTACGGTGGAGGATAATGGAATTGGCATGAGCAAAGAAACCCAGTCACATG
Organism: Sphingobacteriales bacterium; assembly: GCA_947472965.1. Next base: position 2,849 of record CANJEF010000019.1, on the reverse strand, counting down.
TGTTCGACAAATTTTATAGGGCACATACTGGAAATATCCACAATGTGAAAGGGTTTGGATTGGGGCTAAATTATACACGTAAAATGGTTGAAGCCCATGATGGAACCATTTCGGTTGAAAGCAAAGTTGGCCATGGCAGCAGCTTTACTGTCAGCTTGCCTGTTGCTTGATAAAAAGCAAAGAGCCATCTCCAAAACTCAAAAACCTGAAATTGTTTTTAAGGGCAAACTCGTAGACGTTTTTCCATTGGTCTCCCATAATTGCACTAATTAGCAAAAGCAGGGTAGATTGTGGTTGGTGAAAATTTGTGACAAGGGCCTTTGCTATTCTAAAATGATACCCCGGAGTTATACAAATTGCTGTAGTGCCAACAATATGTTGTTGTTGGTTTGCTATCATCCACTGCCTTATTGCATACATAGATTCTTTGGGTGAAGCATGATTTCTTTTTCCTAATTCAATGTGTTCCCACTGCTCGAGGTGAATATTTTCATGAATGTTAATTTCATTCATAATGATTTTGACACCAATCCAGTATAGGCTTTCAAGTGTTCTTAATGAAGTTGTTCCAACTGGAATGATTATTTTATTTTCATTACTCAACGCATCAATTGTCGAAAGAGATACTTCAAAATACTCCTCGTGCATTTCATGTCCTGAAATGTTGACTGTGGTTACAGGTTTAAATGTTCCTGCACCTACATGTAAGGTGATATATTCATGGACAATATTTTTATTTTCCAAAGAGTCGAAAATATCTTTTGTGAAATGAAGTCCCGCAGTTGGCGCTGCTACTGAACCTTCTGTTTTTGCATATACTGTTTGATAGTGTTGGCGATCTGCAATTGTTGTTTCTCTTTTTATATAAGGCGGCAGAGGAATAATTCCTGTTGATGAAATTATGTCAGAAAAACTGGTGCATTCTTTTTCCCAAGTGAATTCAATGTGGCAATACTCGTTTGTTCTTTCAAGCAACCGCGCATGGAGGCCTTCCCCTTTTATGCTCTGGTGATGCAACACTTCATTTTCTTTCCATTTTTTAATGCCGCCTACCAGGCATTTCCAAACACCCTGATTTTTTTGAGCCAATGCAGTTGCATGATCAACACCATCTAGCGGCTCAAGTAGAAAAATTTCAATATTGGCACCAGTCGACTTTTTAAATATCATACGGGCTGCAATCACCCGGGTATTATTAAATACAAGCAATGCGTTTTCAGGTAAATGCTTTGCAATATTCAGATAGGTGTCTGTCTTTATGTTACCATCATTATATACAAGAAGTTTGGAATCATGCCTGTTTTTTGCAGGCCAATGGGCAATGTATGATGGTGGCAAATCGTAATCATAAATTGCCATTTCAATATCTTTTAAGTTGTGGCTTAAATCAGGCATATGCACAGCTTATTAACAGGTTTTTTGATATATGCACACTATTTATTCGGTTTTTCGCTCAAATCCATGCCCATAGTGGCTTTTGCTTGTGGATAAATATAGACTAGTTGATTGGTGTTTTAAAGTGGGAATTTGTGTTAATTTGTGTCATTATATGTTATTTTTCACTCAAAATAGGAGTAAATGATCGGTTTTTTAGGTGAATATGAAGCTACCCTCGATAGCAAAGGTAGGTTTCTTCTCCCGGCAGGAGTAAAAAAACAACTGCCAGAAGGAGTTGAACCTGTTTTTGTTGTGAACAGGGGCTTTGAAAAATGCCTAACGGTTTATCCAATCCAAAGTTGGAAGCCTATTTATGAGAATATCAGTTCATTAAATGATTTTGATCCAAAAGTCCGTGAGTTCCGCCGCTATTTTCTAAATGGCGCAATACAACTTGAGCTTGATGGTGCTGGAAGGATCCTCTTGCCTAAAAACCTCCTGGAGCACGCTGGTTTGGAGAAGGATATCGTGTTGGTTTCGGCGGTCAACAAATTGGAAATATGGGATAAAAATAAGTATCAACAGTTCTTTGACACTTTTTCACCGGAAGCCTTTAGCACCCTTGCTGCTGAAGTGATGGCCAAAAAAGAGACAACCTAAAAAAAGTTGACATGAATGAACATGAACAAACTGGAGTCCTGATTGATAATGCGGGAAATTCCTATCATGTTCCAGTCTTGTTGAAAGAATCGATTGATGCATTGGATATCAACCCATCTGGAATATACATTGATTGCACATTTGGTGGGGGAGGACATTCCAGGGAAATACTCAATAGGTTGAATTCGGAAGGAAGACTCTTCGCTTTTGATCAGGACGAGGATGCAAGGGTAAATGTTCCTGATGACAACCGCTTGGTTTTTATCCCACATAATTTCAGACACCTTTCACGGTTTCTGCGTTTACATGGAGTTGATCAGGTAGATGGCATACTCGCAGACCTTGGAGTAAGTAGTCATCAATTTGACCAACCTTCAAGAGGTTTCTCAATTCGTTTTGATGCGCCGTTGGATATGCGAATGGATAGGGGACAAGAAAAAACGGCTGCTGACCTATTACGAGAGATGTCTGCCGAGAAGCTTCAGTATATTTTTCAGGAATATGGCGAGATCACCAATTCTAAAACACTTGCACGTTTGCTTGAGACACAAGCCAGAACCAATCCCATCAAGACCATCAATGAGTTAAAGTCTGCCGTATCCTCTGTCGTAAAGGGCAATCCCAAAAGATATTTCGCACAACTCTTTCAAGCATTGCGAATGGCCTTGAATGATGAAGTTGCTGCGCTCACTGATATGTTGGTACAAGCTTCTGCGTTATTAAAGCCTGGCGGAAGGATAGCAGTAATCACATTTCATAGCATAGAGGATAGAATTGTTAAAAATTATTTTAAAGAGGGTGCTGCAGAAAAT
>CANJEF010000018.1 GCA_947472965.1 Sphingobacteriales bacterium | reverse complement strand
GGGAAAGATAGAGCAGTTCTGGTAAGTAAACTTACACAACAGTTTATTAATGCTCCTTCCGATGATGGATTTGTTAATTTGTTTAATGGAGAAAATCTAATAGGGTGGAAAGGATTGGTTGCTAACCCAATAGAAAGAAATAAAATGTCAGCTTCAGATTTAAAGGCAGCTGAAAAAATTGCTAATGAACAAATGAAAAAATTCTGGCAGGTAAAAAATGGTTTGTTGGTTTTTGAAGGACATGGTGAAAATTTAGCAACTGAAAACAAATATGGCAATTTTGAATTGTTTGTAGATTGGAAAATAACAAAAAAAGGGGACGCTGGTATTTATTTAAGAGGCAGCCCTCAAGTGCAAATATGGGACTCTGCTAATCGTCAAGTAGGAGCACAAGTTGGGTCAGGTGGATTATATAACAACTTGAAGAATAGGAGTAAGCCTTTGGTATTTGCAGATAACAAAGTAGGTGAATGGAATAATTTTCACATCATAATGAAAGGCGATAAAGTAACTGTTTATTTAAATGGCCTTTTAGTTACAGACAACAATACATTTGAAAACTATTGGGATCGCAACATACCCATTTTTGAAAAAGAACAAATTGAGTTGCAAGCACATAGCACCCTTGCATACTATAGAAATATTTATGTTCGAGAAATACCTCTTGATGAGATAGCGCTTGGTGATGCGCAAACTAATAAAAAAGAAGTTGAGACAACACAACCTTTAGCAATTGGAATGAACTACCAAGGTGGTAAAATTGCATATCTATTAACCCCTTCAGACCCTGGTTATGATCAACATGTGCAGCATGGAATCATTGCTGCCGTTGCTGATCTTCCGAGTGAAGTAGAGTGGGGATGTTCTGAAACTTTTATTGCTGGCCGTTCTTCATTGGGATCAGGTAGTCAAAATACAATCGATATTGCAGCGGGATGTTCTACTGCGGAAACGGCTGGTAAATTATGCAGTAATTTGAACCAGGGTGGATATTCTGATTGGTATTTGCCAAGCAAAGACGAATTGAATAAATTGTTTTTACAAAAGAACGCAATTGGTGGTTTTAAGGAAGTTTGCTACTGGAGTTCTACGGAAACAGGTAAATATAATGCATGTTCCCAGATTTTTGACAATGGTTTTCAAACTGCCAATGACAAGAGTACTACTTTTTATGTTCGTCCAATTCGGTCTTTTTAGCAATAAAATTCTCTAAGGAGAGGAATGGAATATTTTAAATCATACGGAACCACCGTCACATTGAATGTGTAAATAGAAAACTTATTAGGTAGATTGTTGTCTTTGGAACATTACTAATTTCAGATTAAAGTTGCATCAATTTTGGAATAGTCTTTGTGTGAGGATCGCAACATTAAAAGTTCTGTCTCGTAACATAAAAAAGGACTCACGTTCATCGTGGGTCCTTTTATTTTATGTGAAGTTTTACCTTTTCACCGAAGATCATAACATAGTAGGTTGGTTACTCTTGGGCATTTAAAACTATTATAAACTTACTATTATTGATGGTTATATTCATTTACTATTAAATTTTTTCTAGATGATATTTATTAAAAATTTATTTAGTTCAATGCAATACCCACAATAAATCCCACCCAGGGTTTATTCTGGTATATCCAATTCTTATAGTCTGGATTCAGGAGATAATCATAACCCACGGATAATCCAAAGCTGGCTAGGTTTGATTCGAAAAAACCGGCAAATCCAGTCTGAATAATCATTCCACTGTAGTCATCGGTCCGCCTATAATTGGTGGTAAATGGATTGATCATGGTTGTACCCGGACCTGCAAAAAAACCAAAGTCGAATCCCATGTTGTCAATTTTGGGATGCATCCTATTCAAAGGATCTTTTTTGCTCACCACACGGTAATTATCATATCTCCAGCCAACATACAAGGCGATATTCAAGTCAGTATTTAACTGTGGGGGTAATCCACGAATAGGAGGACGATATTTTAAGAGAATTGAAGTGATATCAATATCAAGACTTTCTTTCTTAAAAATCATCTCTTTAACTATAGCACTGTCTCTCGTTTCCAGAGGGATGGTCAATAGTGGTTTTTTATCCGGTTGTTTATTTTTTTGATGATAAACATCTATTTGCTCATTTGTAAGATCTACATAAACGCCTTGAACATTTTTATTTTCTGTTTTCAATGTATAAAAACCGCTGGTTAATCCATGTATGGAAGCTTTCTCCAGTGTTTTACAAGAAGAAAAAAAGCCACTAGCTACGATCAAAATAATAATATATTTATCGCTGATACACATGGATAGATTGAATATTTCAATTATTTTATTATTGTCAGAATACAATGTAAAGTTTATTGATAATTGAATCAATCATTATTGAGTAATAGTAATTATTTGTCAAAATCATAAACCGAGGATGGTCTATTCTGTTATTTGATGACTTTACTCATTGGTAAAATTATCTAAAAAGTTCTTTGAATTAATTCATTCTCTTTTTTTACAAACATGAAAGAGATATTTTAATTAAATCTCCCACTTAATAATTCAAAAGCCTTAAAATTGTCATTATTGGCATTCATGAATCCAATAAATGAATCTCCATCCGTGTGTGCATTATCTACATGAAATACTTTTTTTTCTACGTTAGGAATTCTAGAAAAAAAAGACCTCTATTGCTAGAGATCTCTTTTTAATTATTCAATTTTAAAGTTTCATTTATTGCTCATGCTGCTTAAGCAAACCAGTAACATCAAAAAAGTCATTAAATAAGTAAATCTTGCCATCCGCATTAAAGCGTATTAAGGCAGACCATTTACTGCTAACGTCTTTTCCAGATGCAGTATGTTTGTGATACCAATTTCCATAAATTCGGATATGGTTTACATTGTCACCATATGTAGTTAAATCTTCTTTATTAGTACTATAGTTAATACCGGAGTAAAATTGAGCATTTAATTTATGATCATCATATAAACTAAAGTACATTTTTAAGGCTTGAACCATTTCTGCCTTGGTACTATATTCAGTAATTAGCTTTTTTTCTGGGCCACACCATTTTACAGAATCAGCAAAAAAGGAAGCAAACATTTCAGGATCTTCGGCAACGAAAGCATCAATAGCTTTATTAAAGGATGCCACATTTTTGTCAAATAGTTCTTGGTTTTTTGTGTTGTCTTTTGTTATCTCTGTTTTAGTTTCAGTATTACTTGTACAAGCAATCATTGATGCTGATACAAAAAGGCATAATAATAAATTTTTCATTTTTGTGTTTTGTAGTTATAAATATATTTTAGTACCACTTTTTCGAATAATTTCATTAAAAAAATTCCAGTAATTATTCTAAAAATTATGATGATTACTAATTACAGGAGTTGAATTTTATTTTTTTAAAGCATCAGGATTTGCCGCTATTTCATCCATAATAAATTTATCTTCATACATATCCATCTGACTAACTATTTTGTCGCCTTTCCATTCTACCCATACATTTACTGGTGTAGCAATACTTTTATTTGTAAATTTACCAGTCGCTAAAAGTGTTCCAGCATAGAGTGTATAAATTTCACCATTATTTAGTGTAAATGTTTGAACTCTTCCCTCTGTAAATGAAATGTCATTTAACAAAGTATGCATTTGTGACCAATATGCTATTACCTGTTCTTTTCCTCTAACAATTACCGATGTATCAGCAGCGGTCCTCAAAACAAAATCCGGAGATATATATTTATCGACAAATGAATAATCTGCTTTAGAAAAAAGCGCAATATCATTCATTAATATCTTAGCTTTTTCATCTCTTGAAGCAAACGTACCACTTAATGGGTCTTCATTTTTTGTTTCTGTTTTAGTTTCAGTTTTACTAGTACAGGCAATTATTGATGCTGATACAAAAAGACATAATAAAAATGTTTTCATACTTTTTATTTTAAAGATAAGTATCATTTTGATACTAATATAAGATTTCTTAATTAAATATTAAATAAGCAGATTTTCTCCCAATGATTTGATTATCATTCTTCTATTTTTTAGTTTTGCTTTTATATGGGAGAAGTAGTTACAAAAAATTCTGAGTTTAGATCATTCTGTCCGGTTGCAACCAGCCTCGATCTTTTGGGCGACAAATGGACATTGCTTATTTTACGCGACATGATCTGGGCGCACAAAACCATGTTTAAGGAATTTAAAGAATCGGCTGAAAAAATGCCTAGTAAGATGCTTTCAAACAGGTTAAAAAAACTGGAAGGATTGGGCTTCATTTCTAAAAACAAGGGCGATAAAAATAGCAAAAACATATATTATTTCTTAGAACCAAGGGGGATTGATGTTTTTCCAATCATGATTGAACTATCTATATTTTCAACCAAACATTTTTTTGATCATTTAGGTCCTGCTCAAATAAAAGAAGTCAGAGCGAAAGCGTTAAAAAATAAAACCGGTTATACCAAAGAACTTATCTTGAACTACAAACAGTTCGTTCGAACCCTTTCTATTTAACGTTGGGATTTAATTAAAGTGGTAAGTATCTATAATCTTGTGTATTAGTATGAGCGTAGCCTAATTAACTATTCTCAAGATTTTTAATAAAAGGCGAACTGGATTTAAGATTCTGTATCTGCAGCTTGAATCTCTTCAAACGACCCTGTTTCCTTGTTCTTCCTTACATTGTTCCCCTTGAAAATCTTACCATTCATTGCAATATAAACTCCATGAGGGAGTGATTCAACATAAGCAAGCGCACTTCCTAGGTTAAACAAGCCATCTGAACTACCGAATTTGTATGGGATCATGGCACCCGTAAGGACGATTGTTTTATGGTTCACTTTATCAAAAAGAGCTGCTGCAGTGGTGGTCATGGTGTCTGTTCCATGGGTTATGAGAATTTTATTTTCAGCAGTTTCTATGCAGGCCTTGTAAATTTTATCTCTTAATTCATCATTCATATCAAGACTGTCAATCATCATCAGGGTGGTAATTTCAAGATCGAGCTTGGACCTGCCTAAGCGAAGCATTTCTTCTACATGGGTGTCCTTGAAAAAAAGCTCTCCGGTCAGTTCGTTGTATTCCTTGTCAAATGTTCCACCTGTTACAAAAATTCTTATTGGCATACTTGTGTTTATAAACGAAAATTAGAGAATCTTTCTGAATACGGAGTTGACCAATTTCATTGATCGTTATTTGTTATGTCATAATCCTTTGGCTTCAAGCTGTTCAAATCAATTTATTCTGTATCTTAAGAATGAAAATCAATTGCAATGAAATACTTTTTTATTCTCTTATTTGTCCTCCCTATCGTTTGTCTTTCTCAAGAAAGCCCTGATCTTATCATTACCAACGGGCGTATTGTAGATGGAACCGGTAACAGCTGGTTTCGTGCTGATATTGCATTAAAAGGGGATAAGATCATGAAGGTAGGCAAGGGCCTAACAATTCAATATCCTCAAGCAAAACAGCTTGATGCGAACAATAATGTTGTCTCACCTGGATTCATCGATGTTCATGCCCATATCGAGGGAAGTATTTTTGAAAACCCCTTAGCCAATAATTATATATACGATGGTGTTACAACAGTTGTTACTGGAAATTGTGGTAGTGGGGCAGATGATATTGCTGAATTTTTCAGAAAGATTGATAGCATGGGAGCTTCCATCAATATAGCTACGCTGGCTGGCCACAATACCATCCGAAGACTGGGCATGGGATTGGAAAATAGAAAAGCCACGGAAGCCGAAATGGAAAAAATGGAGGAGCTGACTTTGAAAGCGATGAATGATGGTGCTGTAGGTTTGTCAACCGGATTGATCTATTTGCCTGGCATGTATGCACCAACGGAGGAAATTGTAGCCCTGGCAAAAGTTGCAGCATCCAAAGGTGGAGTCTATTCTACCCACATGCGTAACGAGGGATTGAATGTTCACAAGGCTATTGACGAGGCACTGACAATAGGCAGGGAGGCCAATATTCCAGTACAAATTTCTCATTTCAAAGTAACGGGGAAAAGCAATTGGGGACGTTCAGACGAAACACTTGATATGGTAATACAGGCACGCAAACAAGGGTATGATGTAACGATCGACCAATATCCTTATACAGCCAGCAGCACCAACCTCGCTGTTCGATTGCCAGATTGGTCACTAGAGGGTGGACTCGATTCCCTGCGCGTGAAAATGAAGGATCCAATAATCCGCAAAAAAATACTTGCCGGCATGAAAGAATCACAGCAAAGGGATAACCAGAAAAATTATTCTTTTGCAGTGGTAGCGGGGTTTGCGCCAGATACAACATTGAATGGGATGAGCATCACACAAATCAATTTGGGAAAGGGTCGAAAAGGCAATTTCACCAACGAGGCCAATACAATCTTGGATATGCTTGCACAAGCGAATGCACAAATGATTTATCATACCATGAATGAACAAGACCTGGTCTATTTTATGCGCTATCCATTCAACATGCCTGCAGCAGATGCCGGTGTAAGCAATGGGAAGGGAATGCCGCACCCCCGTGGATATGGAACGAATGCAAGGGTGCTTGCAAAATATGTGAGGGAGGAGAGAGTGATTGGACTTGAAGAAGCCATCAGAAGGATGACATCCTTGCCTGCCCGCAAATTTAGCATCAATAATCGGGGCTTGTTATTAGAGGGAAATCAAGCTGACATCCTGATTTTTGATGACAATACCATCCAGGATCTTTCTGTGTATGAAGCACCACATCAATATACAAAAGGAATTGAATATGTAATGGTAAATGGAAAGCTTGTAATTGAAAACGGCAAACATACGGGTATAAAAAGCGGCTCTTCAATCAAACAAAATAAATAAAAAAAGGGCTGTTGAATAAACAGCCCTTTCAGTTTCTAGGAAAAATTATTTTTTTATCAGTGTTACTTCACCAAGTTTTGTGACGGCTCCTTTTTTTATAGTAGCATTTTTTATTTGTGAAACATATCCATCGGCAGCATAGGTTATGGTATAGCTGCCTTCTTTCAACCCACGTATTTTGAATTCGCCACCAGGGGCAGGAAGTGCTACAGCATTGAATCCACCGCCATCGCTGAAGCTTATTGATGCCTTAATCCCTCCAGGTAAAACCTTACCTTCAGCTGCTGCAAAGTTATTGTCGCAAAAAGGCCTCAGTACTGGTTTAAGAAAAAAACCACCATTTACTTCGACAATTGATTTTGCAATATCAAAATCTATCCAAGACTTCGTGGTATTGCTATTTGCTTTTTGTCTGTGCTCATTAAACAATTTCACATAAAGAAAATTATTGGTTGGATTGATTAAGCCCAATGGATAGCTTACACTGTCTTTTACAACTGTGTTATTTGAGCCCAAGGTGATGCGAACTTTTCTAACCGTGCCTGCAGCAATATTGGCTTCACCCAATTTTGTTTCAACACCATTTCTAAGGCTGAGTACATCTATAATGCCAGGAGTGAATTTCAGGTCTATCCATTCGCCAAATTCATCCTTGTTTTTCATGTGATCATCATTGTCATGATCCTCTGATCCAAACCGGTCATCATCTTTGTGGAGTGAATCATTATCAACCTTTATTTCAACCTTTTGGATGTCAATATTCACTTTTTGAAAATCACCTGGACCATCCGTGAGGTACAATTGAAAAGAGCTTGTTTTCGGAATATCTGATTTATCGCATGCTGTAAAGGAGATTACAAAAGATACCAGCAAAAGCATCAAGGAAAAGCTCAGATTTTTTGTTTTCATGTTTATAAATTTTATTTTAGGTTAAAATATGTGGCTATTCAATAGACTTGAAACAATTCATTGGGTTTAAGACATTTTTATCTTAAACATAATTTTAACATTCATAAAATTTATCACTTCAATATTTCATTCGGCAATGTTGAAAAATAACTTCATTATTTTCGATTCTCAAAACAGATAACCAATAACCTACAACCGATTTATATTAACTTGCATACATGTCTGATTACCTGAATGAGCTGAACCCACAGCAGCGTGAAGCCGTGTTGCATACAAAAGGTCCCTTGATGATTATTGCCGGCGCTGGTAGCGGAAAGACAAAAGTTTTGACAACCCGTATTGCGCACCTGATGGCGGCCGGTGTTGATTCTTTTAGGATCCTGGCCCTCACATTTACCAACAAGGCCGCCAAAGAAATGAAGGAAAGGGTGGAGCATATGTTGGGTAACAACGAATCCAGGAATTTATACATTGGTACTTTTCACTCTGTTTTTGCAAGAATCCTCCGAGCTGAGGCCAGCCGTGTTGGCTATCCTACAAGCTTTACAATTTATGATACCGATGATGCCAAAAGTGTTTTAAAGACAGTAATCAATGAACTCAACTTGGATGATAAAATTTACAAGCCTTCAACGGTTTACAATAGGATATCATCCGCAAAAAATGCATTGGTAACTGCAGAAGATTATGCAAATGATTATGGATTGCAACAGGAAGATACGCGTGCAAACAGACCGGCCATTACTCAGATTTATTCAGCCTATGCGAAGCGTTGCTTCAAAAATGGTGCAATGGATTTTGATGATCTGCTGCTTCAGTTTTACCTAATTCTTAAGAACCATCCGGATGCTTTGCACAAATACCAGCACAAGTTCAGTTATATCATGATCGATGAGTACCAGGATACGAATCCGGCGCAGTATGAAATCATCAAATTATTAGGGGCTGCTCATGAAAATTTATGTGTGGTAGGCGATGATGCGCAGTCGATCTATGGATTTCGTGGAGCAACCATTGAAAACATCCTATTATTCAGAAAAGATTATGATGATGTAAAATTGGTAAAACTCGAACAGAATTACAGAAGCACTAAAAATATATTGCAGGTTGCCAATGAAGTAATTGGTAATAATAAGGAACAAATCGAAAAAGAGCTGTGGACTGAAAATCAGGAGGGGGAGAAAATTCGCGTGGTAAGGACTATGACGGATAATGAGGAAGGTAAATTCATCGCGGATACCATACAGGAACAAAAATTACGAAATCATTTTTTTAATAAGGACTTTGCGATTTTATACAGGACCAACGCCCAAAGCCGTGCTTTTGAAGAAGCCCTGCGGAGAATGAACCTGCCTTATACAATTTTTGGCGGCATCAGTTTTTACCAACGAAAAGAAATCAAGGATTATATAGCCTATCTAAGGATGATTGTCAATCCACAGGATGAAGAAGCCTTGAAGCGAATCATCAATTATCCTGTTCGGGGTATTGGTAAAACATCGCTTGATAAGTTAATCCTGGTTGCCAATGAACAGAATATAAGTCTTTGGGAAGTGCTTACCCGTGCATCAAATTTCGGTTTTAGGGCCGGCACACTGGAAGCCATAGAGAATTTTGTGACCATGATGAAAAGCTTCACCAGCATGCTGAAAAAAAGCAATGCATATGATGTTGCTTATCATGTTGGAAAGCAAACGGGGTTGGTAAAGGAATTGTTCAATGATAAAAGCACAGAGGGAATACAGCGCTATGAAAATATTCAGGAGCTGTTGAATTCAATCAAGGAATGGGTTGATGACAAGCAGAATCGTTCACAAATTGACGAGGACGGTGTTGTGATGGAAGATGAACAGGCAGGATTTGATAAATCAAGCAGCGATCAGGAGTCATCTGAAAGCGGGTTATTTGAAGAGCCCATTCCAGATCGTCCAATACGGGAAGATATATTGTTATCAGCCTATCTTCAGCAAATTTCCTTGTTGACCGACTCTGATCAAAAAGATGAAAGTGCCGATACAGTAAAGATGATGACCATACACGCCGCAAAAGGCCTCGAATTCTCCTGTGTATTCGCAGTTGGGTTGGAAGAGATGTTGTTCCCCAATGCAATGAGCATCAATACCAGGGAAGAGCTTGAAGAGGAGCGTCGGCTTTTTTATGTTGTTATCACCCGCGCAAAACAGAAGTTATGGATAACCTATGCCAATACTAGGTATAAGTTTGGACAGGTAGTACAAAATGAGCCGAGCAGGTTTATGAAGGAATTGCCAGAAGATTCAATCGATAAATCATACGCTGGTGGTGGTTTCAGGAACAATGCAGGGTCTTCTGCTTCAGATCGCATGAAAGGTTGGGGAGCACAACGCGGAAATAGTGGTGATGATGTTCGTTATTTCAATGAGCCTCGAAAAAAAGAGGAAAAGCCAGGTTATCTTCCTTTGAACCCATCGGTGAGTAAACCAATTATTCACCAGCCTTCTGCAGATTTTGTACCGAGTGACACGACTGATTTGAAAGCAGGACAAAAAGTTGAGCACCAAAAATTTGGTTTTGGAGAAGTGTTAAAGATGGAAGGGGCTTCGCACAATCCCATTGCAACCATAAAATTTGATTTGAATGGTGAAAAAAAGATCATGTTGAATTATGCGAAGTTGAGAATCATTGGGTAAGTAGAATATTAAAATCAATTACTGTATTATAATTTTTCACGATAGGCAACCATTTCTAATTAAACTGATAT
>CANJEF010000017.1 GCA_947472965.1 Sphingobacteriales bacterium | reverse complement strand
CTCACGTAGCTACTCCTTCGATCACATGATTCCCGTAAAGCATAATAGCTACAATTACTATCGCATCAAGCAATATGACCTGGATGGAAAGTTCAGCTATAGCAAAATTATCAGTGTCATCTTTAATGCGGTTGGTGCAGATATTATGGCTTATCCCAATCCAGCCACTAACAAATTAACCATATACGTATCGAATGAACAGGAAGTTCGATTAATAAAGCTTGAAGGCACAACAGTATGGAAAGATAAATTAACAGCAGGGCCTCATGTAATCAGGGTTGAACATTTAGCCAGGGGAATGTACTTGCTTCAAACAGGAACTACGTATCGTAAAATATTGCTTCAGTAAAATTCTTTGCCAACTTAAAAAAATCAAACGATCATCAAGTCTCTGAATAAAATCGAAAAACAAACCTAGCGTAGTACTAATCTTCGCGTTTTTGAAGCTAATCAGATTAAACGAGAAACTAGTTTGCAGGATTCCGAATTACTGTATCTCTTAGCCGATGACGAAAGCGGATTTAGACTTTTGAGGGAATCTGTTTACATCTACACTTAGATTGAACGTCAAAAACCAAGGACCAAGGCAAGCCAGGATATTATTTCCTTTAAGAGCGCCATAAGTAAAATCTGATGATAGTTTTGTTTTCTATTCCCTTTACAAATCCTTAATTTCAGTGCAGCTGATAAGTACAATAATTCGTATTAACAATGGGTAAACAAACAATTCGGGAAGAGAAAATATGTTTGAACTGTGGAGCAGAAGTGTCCTTGAGGTACTGTCCAGCTTGTGGGCAACAAAATATAGAACCGAAATTATCGCTTGCTGATCTGATTCAGGATTTGATTCATGATCTTACCCATTTTGATGGCAAATTCTTTTCAACGGTAAAATTGCTTATTAAGAAACCGGGTTTTTTAACTACGGAGTTTATTGAAGGGAAGCGGGCATCTTATTTGCATCCCGTGAGAATGTATGTTTTTACTTCAGCACTTTTTTTCTTTTTGTTCTACTCATTTTTTGTGACAGTGCCTGAAAAAAAATCAGACTTTGTAAATGCGATGTCAAAAGAGGAATTGTTTGATAAGTTAAATCAATTCCACAAGGATACGGCTCACCTTACATTAGCCCAAGGGTATATTATCTCTAACAAAGCAGATACACTTTATAACTTGAATGACGTTGATCAATTCAATAAATTGAAAGACACTGTCGCATCCATGAGTGATGTAATTTTTAAAGTAGATCCAGGTGATTCTTCTTTGGTTGAATTGGACAGTAGATTTGAAAGCCTCAAGGATTACGACAAATTCCAAAAAGCACTTCCTGATTCTACTCAAGATGGATTCATGGAATCATTCTGGCAGCGAAAAACGATTAGGATCAAGGAATATTTTAAAAAAGATCTGGAAAACGCCTGGTTTGAACAGCTTTCAAGGTTCATCCATCGTTTTCCAACATTATTGTTTATTTCTCTCCCTTTGTTAGCGTTGGTTTTGAAACTGTTCTTTTTTAGAAGAAAGGGACTGGGTTATGCAGTGCATGGTATTTTTTTGTTGCATCTCTATGTTTTTACATTTCTGTCCCTGTTGTTTTATTTCACCATCATTAAGCTGATTGCATTTGTCCATTTTGATGTGCCTGGGGTATTTGCACCCATTGTATTTTTTGGTGTTTTATTTTATGGGTATAAATCCTTTCGAAATTTTTATGGATTGAAAAGGGCAAAAACGATCATTTATTACTCAGGATTCCTCTTTTTTTCACTGCTTACAGTTCTATTGCTCTTTATTTTTTATATCTTTTTTATTTTAATTAAACTATGAATCAGACATCATCATATTCTTTTTCCAGGCTTCAGGAAGTACTCGATGAGCTTCGCGAAAAATGCCCTTGGGATAAGAAACAAACAGTTCAAAGCCTTCGTCAGCTTACCATTGAAGAATGCTATGAATTGGCCGATGCAATCACTTCTAAGGACTGGAATGGAATCAAAGAGGAATTGGGTGATGTGCTGCTGCATATTCTGTTCTACGCAAAAATTGCAACTGAACAAGATATTTTTACGATCCAGGATGTGATTGAATCCGTAAGAGAAAAGTTAATTTTCAGGCATCCTCATATTTACGGTGATGTTGTTGTGAATAATGAAGAGGATGTAAAGCGAAACTGGGAAAACTTAAAGTTAAAAGAGGGAAAGACTTCAATTTTGAGTGGAGTGCCTCGCTCGCTTCCACCAATGGTACAAGCTATGCGCTTACAGGAGAAGGCAAAGCAGGTTGGTTTTGAATGGGAAAATAAAGAGCAGGTTTGGGAGAAGGTGATTGAAGAATCAAATGAAGTACTTGAAGCTGTTCGAAATGCAGAAGCAATTCCAACTGATCCATCCTTGCAAGAAAAAATGGAAGATGAGATAGGGGACTTGTTTTTTTCAGTAATTAATTATGCCAGGTTCTTGAATATCGACCCCGACAATGCACTTGCTAAAACGAATAAAAAATTCATGAACAGGTTTCAGTCCATGGAAAAAATTGTGGTAGAGCGTGGGCAAAACATGACCGACCTCAATTTGCATGAAATGGATGCCATTTGGAATGATGTAAAGAAAAGGGAAAAATGATTTACCTTTTGGAGTGCTGCCTCACCAAAAAGCGTTCAAAATCCACCAGTGAGAAACTGCTCAGGTTATTAGCTGTTACTAACCCGCCCTTCTGAGCTGCCAATACTCCGTACCTGATATCGCCAAAGCCCGCAATCGCATGCGCATCGGGATTGATTGAGAGCATCACACCTTTTTCTTGCGCAGCTGAAACCCAACTCCAGTCAAGGTCCAATCTTCTAGGATGTGCATTGATCTCTATTACTACATCATTCTCAGCACAGGCATCAATGATTTTAGCATGATCAATTGGGTAACCTTTCCGACTAAGTAAAAGACGACCAGTAGGGTGCCCTAAAATGCTTGTGAATGGATTTTCTATGGCAGTCAATACCCGTTGCATTGCTTTTTCTTCCGACATCTTCAAATTGGAGTGGATGGATGCAATTACAATATCAAAATTTCTTAAAAAATCTGTTGAATAATCAAGGGCGCCATCATTCAAGATATCACATTCGATGCTTTTATAAATTCTGAATGGTGAGAGCTTTTCATTTAATTCATCAATATACCGGTGTTGTTCCTTAACGCGTTCTTCATTTAACCCATTGGCATATGTTGCAATTTTGCTATGGTCGCTTATCACCAAGTATTCAAACTTCAACCTGATGCATTCCTTCGCCATCTCTTCTATTGTATTTTGTCCGTCACTCCAGTTACTATGGCTGTGGATGATGGCTTTGATATCACTTGTTTGGATTAGCCTTGGTACTGGATTTTTTTCATGCTTCTTAATGATGGTAGCGTCTTCCCTAAGGAAGGGGGGTATATATTGAATTCCTGCTTCTTTGAAAATGGAATCTTCGCTGTCGTATTTTTTTGCATCTAGGGAGTTGATCTTTTCCCATTCCTGGAGAAAAGATTCACTGCAGGTTTTTTTGAATTGCTCAATGATAAGTTGTTCTTTTTCTAGGCAACTGAAGTCGATAACAACGTTTTCTGTTCCTTTGATTTTCAGTGCTGATTTTGATTCTTCTATTATTTCAAACCCAGTATTTCCAAATCCACTTTTTAGTTTTTCAACGGGTGTATTGGTAAGCCATGTCAATTTTTCAATTGTTTGATCGTGCCTTTCCAGTTCAACGCAAGGCATGAATTGGTATTCCGGGAATGAATCTTTAATGGATTTTTCAAACTTAATTGCATAGTCTTCAACTTCTGAAAAAAGAAAATGCCCAAGGTGTTTGAAAAAGAATTCAATAGCGTCTGCTACGTTTTTTTGGGTTTTTTCTCCAAATCCCTTGAATAGCATTAGCCTGTTTTCGTTGCAGGCATAAAGTAGCTCCCCGATATTTTCAATACCCATCTCCTTCCAAATGGTTGCAATCTTTTTGGGTCCCAATCCCTTTATCTGCATCATCTCTAGAATGCCTTCGGGCGTTTTTTGAATCAAGTCGTCAAGCGCCTGAATCTTGCCCGTTTCAAGTATTTCAACAATCTTTTTCGCTGCTGATTCTCCAATTCCCCTCATTTGGGCAATTTTTGTTACCTCAATATGCTCAAGTTGTTCGGGTAGTTTTTCTATTGCGTATGCTGCAGCCGCATATGATTTTGCCTTGAATCCATTTTCGCCGTGGATATCCATCAGCTTTCCAAGGAGGGTGAACTGATCAGCTATCGAATAATTGTCTGGCATTGGTTGTTTTTAATGATGGTTTTTTCAGCACACAAGTTACAAAAACAGATTCTCTTGTTTTATGAATAGTTCAGACAAAAAAAAAGTCCCGCCAAAGCGGGACTCGTATTTTTTGCTCTAGGCAAGAAATTACTTCTTCTTAGCAGCTTTCTTAGGAGCGGCTTTCTTAGCAGCTTTCTTAGGAGCAGCTTTCTTAGCAGCTTTCTTAGGAGCAGCTTTTTTTGCAGCTTTCTTAGGAGCAGCTTTCTTTGCAGCTTTTTTAGGAGCAGCTTTCTTTGCAGCTTTTTTAGGAGCGGCTTTCTTTGCAGCTTTCTTAGGAGCAGCTTTTTTTGCAGTTGCCATTTTGTTTAGAATTTAATGGTTAGAAAATAATTAACATAGTAAAAGTATAAACACTTTTTGTTATTTACAAAAAAATATTTATAGCAATGTTAATTACTAGGCTGCAACAACAACTGGACTAACTGAAACGATGGTCTTGTTGTTCTTTGTTTTTCTGAATTCAACAAGTCCGTCTGTTACTGCGAAGATGGTAAAGTCTTTTCCAAGACCAACATTTTTACCAGGGTGGTATTGAGTTCCACGCTGTCTAAGGATGATGTTGCCAGATATGGCAGCTTGTCCTCCGAAGATCTTGATACCAAGTCTCTTGCTGTGTGAGTCTCTGCCATTCTTTACACTGCCTTCACCTTTTTTATGTGCCATAACCTTTTTTTAGAGTATTAAAACTTATTGATAAAATCAACCAATACTGGTGATCTTGAGTTTAGTGTAAAGTTTACGGTGTCCGATTTTTTTACGAAACCCCTTTCTTCTTTTCATCTTGAAGGCAATCACTTTATCGCCTTGCACTTCGCTGATGATTTCTGCACTAACTTTTTCTTTTACATCCTTTCCAACAGAAAGTTGTCCATTGTTATCAATCAACAATACATCAGGGATGTTTATGTTGTCACCAACATTTCCCTCTAGATGTGATACGTAAAGAAGTTGACCTTCTTGAACCTTAAACTGGTGACCAGCTATTTTTACAATTGCGAACATATTCTTCCAAAATTTAGGATGGCGAAGTTAAGAAGAAATTAGCTTCTCCACAAAGTTTAAAGCCAAAATTCTTCTAGGATTGAGACTCTTTTGGGCATTGCAGCCTATATTTGTCTTCCAACAGCAGCCAATTCATGAAAATAAAGTCATACCTGGCAAGGCCATTTGCTGGCATTGTTCAAAGAAAAGTCCAAAAATCGATGCAAACTGCTGAAGAAGATCAGCATCGGATTCTCCAAGAACTTCTTAAAAAGGGTGGTAAAGCACAGTTTGGGACAGACCATCGGTTCAACCAAGTTACAAATCACCAAGATTTCAAACAGGCTGTACCAATCAGGGATTATGAGGGCTTGGTAACCTATATCAATCGAATTAAAGAGGGAAAGCAACATGTTTTGTGGCCGGGTTTGCCTATTTACCTTGCCAAAACTTCTGGCACTACTTCTGGGGCCAAGTACATTCCCATCACTTCAGATTCTATTTCCAATCATATCAATACAGCCCGGAATGCCTTGCTTCTCTACATAGCCGAGTCGGGTAATGCCTCTTTCGCGAATGGTAAGATGATTTTTTTGTCGGGCTCACCCGTTCTAGATAGAATTGGTGGAATACCAACCGGCCGTTTGAGCGGAATTGTGAACCACCATATTCCAGGATATCTCAAAAAAAATCAGCTTCCCAGTTATGAAACGAACTGTATAGAGGATTGGGAAAGCAAATTGGATAAAATTGTAGAGGAAACTTTTTCGAAGGACATGACCCTTATCAGCGGTATTCCACCATGGATGCAAATGTATTTTGACCGTTTGATTGAAAAGACTGGAAAATCGGTAGGGGAGCTTTTCCCCAACTTTTCAGTGATGGTTCATGGAGGTGTTAATTTCAATCCATACAAATCGAAATTATTTGACAGCATTGGCAGAAAGCCAGATACCATTGAAACATTTCCTGCTTCAGAAGGTTTCTTTGCTTTTCAGGATAAGGTGGACAGCGAAGGATTGTTGTTAAACACGGATTCCGGTATATTTTTTGAATTTATTCCAGCAGGAGAGATAATGAATCAGCACCCTACACGCTTGTCTTTGTCTGAAGTGAAGGTTGGTGAAAACTATGCCCTGATTGTAAATAATAATGCAGGATTATTTGGATATAATATTGGTGATACTGTGAAGTTTGTATCCACCAATCCATACCGGATTGTTGTGACTGGAAGGATCAAGCATTTCATCTCTGCATTTGGTGAGCACGTTATTGGTGAAGAGGTTGAGCAGAGCATCATGAAAGTGGCACATGAAAGAAATATTCGGATCATCGAATTTACCGTGGCACCCATGGTGGAGCAAGGTAAAGGACAATCCTATCATGAATGGTTCATAGAGTTTGAAGAAGTGCCAGCAAGCCTAGAATCGTTTGCAGAAGAGGTTGACAATCAAATGAGGCTGAAGAATATTTATTATGAGGACCTTCGAAAGGGCAATATATTAAAGCCGCTTTCAATCAGGCCACTCGTAAGAAATGCATTCATTGATTATATGCGGGCTGAAGGAAAGTTAGGTGGACAAAACAAGGTTCCTCGGTTAAGCAATGACAGAAATCTTGCAAATCGCCTTGAAGCTTATGTTATCAAATAAGTATTAAATTTACATGATGCAGCAAGCCGATAAAACTCAACCATACAATTCTGAATCAGGTATAAAAAGAATCGGCATTTTTGGTTCAACTGGTTCCATCGGCAAGCAAACCTTGGATGTTATTGCTGCACATCCCCATCTTTTTAAGGCAACCATCTTGACTGCACATTCCAACGATCAGTTGCTTATTGAGCAGGCATTGCAATTCAGTCCTGAGGCGGTGCTGATTACTGATGCCACAAAATATCCTGCTGTAAGAGATGCACTTGCATCCAGGTCAATAAAAGTCTATTCAAGTGAAGAGGCTCTTGAAGAAGTTGCAGCATTAGATTGTTATGATATGATGATGGCTGGCATCGTTGGATTTGCCGGTCTAAAGCCAACATTGATGGGTATCAGAACAGGAAAATCAATTGCCCTTGCCAACAAGGAAACCCTTGTTGTGGCTGGTGATGTAGTGATGCAATCCGCAAAAGACAATGGGGTATCAATTATCCCAGTTGATTCTGAACATTCAGCCATCTTTCAATGTCTTGTTGGTGAGGAAAAAAATGAAATAGAAAGAATTATTTTGACTGCTTCAGGGGGACCGTTTTTTGGTAAAAAGCCAAACTACCTTGTTAACGTAAAACGAGAGCATGCGATACAGCATCCTAACTGGAGTATGGGTGCCAAAATATCAATCGATTCATCAACCCTGCTGAACAAGGGTTTGGAGATGATTGAGGCGAAGTGGTTGTTTGGGCTTGAACCCGCTCAGATTGAGGTTGTGATTCATCAACAAAGTATTATCCACAGCATGGTTCAATTCATGGATGGAAGCATTAAGGCGCAAATGGGATTGCCAGACATGAAGCTTCCAATTCAATATGCCATGGCCTATCCCAACCGCATCAAGAATGATTTTCAGCGGTTCAACTTTTCAAAATCTTCAGTGATGAATTTTGAGCCTCCCGATATGAAAACCTTTAGAAACCTGGCATTAGCAGTAGGCGCCATGAACAAAGGTGGAAATATGCCTTGCATCCTAAATGCGGCTAACGAAATTGCGGTGTATGGATTTCTTAAAAATCGGGTGGGTTTTTTGGACATGACAGAAATTATTGAGCGAACCATGGGAGAAGTGCCATTTATTGAGAAGCCAACCTTAGATGAATATTTTGAAAGTGATGGGGCCGCGCGTGAATATGCGGCAACCCTCATTAATATATAATTTTCGTGGAGTTTCTAGAAATTGAATTTAACATTATACTTTTTTACCGTCCGTTTTGCGAAACTTTGATTTCATACCTTTGCGATTCTAAAAACACATTATGAATATGTTTTCTACCGTGCTGCTAGATATAAATTGGAATGTGGTTGGACTTCAAGCTGGACAACTTATTTTGTCCCTTTCAATTTTAGTTATACTGCATGAATTGGGTCATTTTATTCCAGCAAAAATATTTGGTTGCAGGGTGGAAAAATTTTATCTGTTTTTTGATCCTTGGTTTTCAATAGCTAAGAAAAAAATTGGCGATACCATTTATGGAATCGGGTGGTTGCCTTTGGGTGGTTACGTGAAAATATCAGGCATGATTGACGAGAGCATGGATAAGGAGCAGCTAAATCAACCTGCCCAACCATGGGAGTTCAGAAGTAAGCCAGCCTGGCAAAGGCTTATAATCATGATTGGTGGGGTAACGGTGAATGTGTTGCTTGCTTTTTTTATTTATTCCATGATTCTATTTAAATGGGGTGAAACAAAACTTCCCAATGCAAATCTAACCCATGGTATATGGGTGGTGGATACTGTAGTGAACGAAATTGGTTTGGTAAATGGAGATAAAATAATTTCTGTTAACGACCAGCCGCTTAGGTATTTTGAAGAATTGAACACGGCCATGTTGTTGGGAGAAAAGATGACCATTGAGAGAGATGGAGTATCCAAGGATCTTGTTATACCGATAAATTTTATAGAAAAAATCGTGGAGAAAGGAAAAAGAAGTATTCTTCTAATGCCTCGCATACCTGCCATTGTTGGTGAACTAAGATCCGAAAGTGTTGCCGCAAAAAATGGATTGATGGTCAAAGACCAAATTATTGGTATTGATTCTACAGAAATAATGTTTTTTGACCAGGTGAAACCATTGGTAAAAAACCGTGCTGGAGATTCAATATTATTGCATGTAAGAAGAGATGGTCAAGAAATCGTTATTAATACTGTCATAAGCGCAGATACTTCAATCGGTTTTTATCCTGGTGTACCTAGTATGGATGACATGCAGGAAAGCGGACTATATCAGTTTGAAGTTAAGAAATATGGATTCTTTGCATCCTTCCCTGCAGGAATCAAGAAGTCTGGTGAGAAGCTTGGTTTTTATGTTGCCCAATTCAAAAAAATACTAAATCCTTCTACTGGTGCTTACAAGGGCTTGGGTGGGTTTAAATCTATGGGCTCAATTTTCCCTAAATATGAGTGGGATTGGGAAGCTTTTTGGAACATCACAGCATTTTTCTCCATCGTATTGGCATTTATGAACATGCTTCCGATTCCTGCACTTGATGGAGGGCATGTTTTATTTACCATTATCGAAATGATCACAGGTAAAAAGCCAAATGAGAAGTTTTTAGAGTATGCGCAGATTGTTGGTATGGTAATCTTGTTTGGATTGATGATTTACGCCAATGCGAATGATTGGCTTGGATGGGGAAGAGGGAGGTAGATAAATACAAAACAAGGGGAGCTTAATGTTTTTTAGGCATTTCATAAATGCAGATAGTATTCTAAAAGTAGTTCCTGAAATTGTTCGGTATACATATTTTCAGCATTTTTTATAATGATTTCCTCCACTTGGAGGATTTCTTTTTTAATGCTAGAAAAGGAAATCATGATCCTGAAGCTTGAATGCAGTGGTGTTTGCTTTACGTAAGCGATGTTATCTGGGTATAGTTGAAATTTTGCTGCTGTTTCAACACATTCTGATTCCCGATAGGAGGGTAGTAGAATAAAAAAAATCCCATTTGGACTGATAAGTCTTTCAACTGCTTCAAAAATTTCGACCAATCTTAGTGCATTGCTATGTCTTGCTAAATTCACGCCCTTATTTTCAGAACTAAGTTGATTTTCATAGAAAGGCGGATTTGAAATAATTAAGTCAAATTGATTAGATGGTTCATATTCTCTGATATCACCTAAGTGCAAGTTGAAATTATTGCTCCACTTACAATTTTCAATATTTTCTTTTAGTTGTTCAAAACAGGTGGGTTCAATTTCAATTGCATTTATTTTTGTTGGGTGCTTTTGTGCAATCATCATGCCAAGCAAACCTGTACCTGCACCAATATCGAGTATTGTTTCTGCATGGTCTGATATACTTGCCACCCACGCTCCAAACAAACATGAGTCGGTGGTTACTTTCATGGCACAACGTGATTGTACTACCTTAAATTGCTTGAATTGGAAAAAATCATTTCCCATGTTGAGGTTTTAATGCCATGTAGCACGGGCACTTGCTGAAATATTCAAAGGGCTTTCAATGCCCTCGATGAGTTTATAGTATCCTGTTATTGAAATCATGGCAGCATTGTCGGTACAGTATTGCAGAGAGGGTATATGTATG
>CANJEF010000016.1 GCA_947472965.1 Sphingobacteriales bacterium | reverse complement strand
GGAAAGCTTCTTCCTTCCATGATGAACAGTTATGAAAAGCTATTGAGGTGGACAACACAAGGATGGAGACCAGTGAAGATGTTGATCGCAACATTTGTCTTGCTCATTTTCTCCTTCATATTTTTCGGAATGAGAAATGTTCCAGTTGTTTTGTTTCCATCGGGTGACCCCAATACCCTTTATGTATACATGAAACTTCCAGCAGGTACGGATATAAAATATACAGATTCAGTTACCCAAATTCTTGAAAGAAGAATAAACAAGGTATTGGGAACAGATGGCGGAAATAAAAACCCATTGGTTGAAAGTGTTATTGCCAATGTGGCAATAGGTGCAAGCGATCCAAACAGTGGCGACAGAAGCACCAGGCCTGAACTTGGCAGGGTACAGGTTTCATTTGTTCCATTTGAAGAACGAGATGGCAAACCTACGCTTCCATATCTTGATTCAATCCGGGAAGCAGTGAAAGGAATTCCTTCCACTGAAATCAGTGTGGCACAAGAAAGCAATGGTCCACAAACACAAGCACCCGTCAACATTGAAGTTACCGGGGATGATTTTGAATCCCTCACTAACACCGCCATTAATTTAAAAAACTACCTCACTGAAAAAAATATTCCTGGTGTGGAAGAATTGAAAATTGATGTTGATGTTACCAATCCGGAGATAGGTATTACAATTGACAGGGAAAGGGCATTGCTAGCGGGTATTTCAACAGGACAAATTGGAGTGGAAATCAGAACAGCATTGTTTGGAAAGGAAATTTCAAAATTAAAGATCGGTGAAGATGAGTACAAAATCATTTTAAGAAACGATGCAACACAAAGAAAGTCGTTATCGGAGTTATTAAATATGCGAATAACCTACCGTGATTTCACCTCTGGCCAAATCAGGCAAGTGCCCATAAGTTCAGTTGTTAAGGTTGATTTGAATAGCACCTACGGCAGCATCAAAAGGAAAAACCAGAAAAGGGTAATTACCATTTTCTCAAACGTCTTGGTATCAAGAGGATTTACACCTGCCGCCGTAAATACAGAAATCAAAAAACAAATTGATGCTTTCAAAGGCAAGCCTGATGATGTTGTGATTTCACAAACAGGCGAAGGTGAGCAACTTGCCGAAACAGCCACATTCCTTCAATCTGCCTTATTCACTGCAATTGGTTTGATTTTGCTCATCCTCATTCTGCAATTCAACTCCTACAGCAAAACGATCATCATACTTTCTGAAATCTTTTTCAGCTTGATTGGTGTTTTGTTAGGCTATGCGATTACCCGATCAACTTTTGCAGTGGTTACCACTGGCATTGGAATTGTTGGCCTATCAGGT
Organism: Sphingobacteriales bacterium; assembly: GCA_947472965.1. The sequence continues at coordinate 9,244 of CANJEF010000016.1, read as the reverse complement.
ATCGTTGTGAAAAACGGCATCCTTGTAATCGAATTTGCAGATGAACTTCGATCTAGGGGAATGAAAACAAGAGAAGCTGTTATTGAAGCAGGAAAAACACGTATCGTACCGGTATTGTTAACAGCACTTGCTGCTATTCTTGCACTGATTCCTCTGGCGATAGGATTCAACATCAACTTTGTTTCGTTGTTGACAGATCTGAATCCACATATCTTTTTTGGTGGTGATAATGCGGTGTTCTGGAAACCTTTGTCGCTTACAATTATATGGGGACTGATATTTGCCTTTTTCATGACATTGCTGGTTGTTCCTGCAATGTACCTGATCGCAGAAAGGCTTAAGCGTCCAATGCTCAGCTTCTTCAAGGGAAGGTGGATATCCATTTTGGGATTGCTAGGCCCCTTATTTTTCATCATGACAGGCCTGGTATTCCTTGTCAGGAAAATTCAGGGTAAGCCAGTATGGAACGGAAAACAATAAATTTGAAATAAGTTCTTCAAAAGAATATTGATGACGCATATAATGCAACTTATTGTCGCCAACATGCATCTAAAAAAATAAAAACAATGGAACAATACAACACAAGATCAAACCATGAAATTGACTACCGCATTGTAGGTGAAGAAATGCAATATGTTGAGGTCGAACTTGATCCAAACGAAACAGCCGTTGCTGAGGCTGGAAGCTTTTTGCTAATGGATGATGGAATTCAAATGCAAACTATTTTTGGGGATGGGTCATCACAAAACCAAGGCATAATGGGCAAGCTGTTCTCAGCAGGAAAGAGACTACTAACAGGTGAAAGCCTTTTCATGACGGCCTATACAAATATTGGACAAGGTAAAAAGAAGGTGTCGTTTGCATCTCCCTACCCAGGAAAAATAATAGCACTTGATCTCCAACAACTTGATGGGAGGATCATTTGCCAAAAGGATGCATTTCTATGCGCAGCAAAGGGCGTTAGCGTTGGAATTGAATTTCAAAGAAAACTTGGAACAGGCTTATTCGGAGGCGAAGGTTTCATCATGCAAAAACTCGAAGGTGACGGCATGGCCTTTGTGCATGCAGGTGGCCATGTTTTTGAACGCTACCTCACTCCTGGCGAGGTGCTGAAAGTGGACACAGGATGTTTGGTTGCCTACACCAGTACTGTAGATTTCGACATCCAATTTATTGGTGGTATTAAGAATTCCATCTTCGGTGGTGAAGGTCTATTCTTCGCTACCCTTCGCGGCCCTGGTAAAATTTGGCTTCAAACATTGCCAATCAGCAGGCTTGCAAGCAGGATTATGTCATATGGATCTTTCAATAGAAAAGAAGAAGGAAGTATCCTAGGTGGTATTGGTAACATGCTTGATGGTGACGGATTTTAAAAAATATATTTTCTGCTAACTGAAAGACCCTCCAACATGGAGGGTCTTTTATTTTCAATACTATATTTAAAATCAGTTAATAAAAAAGATGCTTTTTTGATTGATTCTTCCATCCTGCCTGGCTTTCATATTTAATAAAGAAAATTTTTAAGTCGGCCTGGCTTTCATATTTTACGAAATAGATTTTCTTTTCAGCCTGACTGGCATACTGGGTAAAGAACCATTTGCCATCATTATCATCTGCCTGACTCTGGTACTTAACCTTGAATACTTTTAAGTCGGCCTGGCTTTCATACTTTACCACGAATACTTTTACATCCGCCTGGCTTTGGTTTTCAACGGCAAATACTTTTTGGGCAAATGACCCAATCGTCAACAAAAAAGATAGAAGAAAAAGCAGAGAAAACTTCATCAAGAAAAATTTAATCAATCGCGTCTTCCATAAATATTTCCCAATAACCGTAGAATTTCAACATACAACCAAACCAAGGTTACCAGCAATCCAAAAGCACAATACCACTCCATGTATTTTGGAGCACCCATGGCTGATCCCTGATCAATTCGGTCGAAATCCAAGAGCAAACTAAATGCAGCAACAGCTACAATAACAAGTGAAATACCAATACTCATTAGTGAACCTTGGTGTAACATGGGAATATCAACGTTGAACAAAGAAAGTACAAAGGTGATCAGATAGAAAACCATGATGCCTCCCATCGCTGCAAAAAGAATAGAACGGAAACGCTCAGTCACTTTAATGATCCCGGTTTTATACAATGCAAACATGGCAATTGCTGTGCCGAACGTGAGTGCTACAGCTTGCATCACGATGCCAGGAGCGATTTTGGCGAATGCATCATTATAAACGGCAGAAATTCCTCCAACCAACAAGCCTTCTAAAAGGGCGTAGCCGGGAGCAAGGTACTGAGCCCATTGAGGCTTGAACATTAACACAATGGCCAGTACAAACCCGCCAATGCCACCTCCAATGATATAGCCCTGCACACTGTTTCCCACGCTGGCCTCATTCCATACATATACAGATGAAGCCATGACCATTAAAAATAGGAAGCCGAATTTATTGAGGGTACCGCTGAATGTCATGGTATCCGCTCCTGGAATAGCCATGGACCTATTGAATGATTTTTCTGATAAGGTTGGGTTGCTTGAATTAAATAGCGCCATGTTAAGTAATTTTGTATTATAAAATTAAGCAAAATCATCCAATCATGTAAGCCTCAAAAAGTTAAACAATGGTAAATCGCACTCCAAGCCTTTGGCTTGCAATACCCATTTTTTGAACATAAAAGGACCCTACATGTTAATCTTATAACATGATTAATAGAAAAGAAGAACTGTTGCGCGATATCGTCATCAAATTTGCAGGCGACAGTGGAGATGGCATGCAGCTCACTGGCAGTCAGTTTACAAACAATACGGCATTGCTAGGTATTGACTTGGCTACTTTTCCTGATTTTCCAGCAGAAATCAGGGCACCACAAGGCACTATACCGGGGGTAAGTGGCTATCAGGTTCGTTTTTCCAGCGATGCAATTTACACCCCTGGCGACCTATGCGATGTGTTGGTAGCGATGAATGCTGCAGCACTCAAAACCAACCTGAAAGCAATAAAGAAAGGTGGCAAAATCATTGCCAACATCGATGGATTCGATTCAAAGAACCTGCGTTTGGCAAATTATCCCGAAGGAGTAAATCCGCTGGAAGATAATTCGCTTGAGGGTTTTGAAGTCATCAAAATGGATGTTACCAAAATGACGCGCGAAGCCCTCAAGGATATCACGCTTGGAACCAAAGAAAAAGACAGGGCAAAAAACATGTTTGTTCTAGGCTTCCTTTATTGGATGTACAACCGCAATATGGAAAGCACCCTATCATTTTTGAAAGAGAAATTTGGAAAGAAGGATGAGATATTAAACGCAAACATCAAGGCATTGCAAGCTGGATATTTCTACGCTGACACCACAGAAACATTTACAACCCGCTATACTGTAGAAAAAGCTAAAATGCAAGCGGGAACCTATCGCTCCATTATGGGCAACCAGGCCCTGTCGATGGGATTGGTGGCAGCTTCCCAAAAAAGTGGATTGCCCTTGTTCCTTGGATCCTACCCCATCACCCCAGCGTCAGATATTTTACATGATCTAAGCAGGTTGAAAAATTTCAATGTAAAAACATTCCAGGCGGAAGATGAAATTGCTGGCATCACTGCGGCAATAGGTGCTGCATATGGTGGATCGCTTGCTGTAACAACTACATCCGGACCAGGACTGGCGTTGAAAGCAGAAGCAATTGGACTTGCCGTGATGCTCGAAATACCACTATTGATAATCGATGTGCAACGCGGAGGTCCGTCAACAGGACTACCCACAAAAACAGAACAAAGTGATTTGCTGCAAGCCTATTATGGCAGAAATGGTGAATGTCCAATGCCAGTGATAGCCGCTTCAACACCAAGCGACTGCTTTGATGCTGTTTATGAAGCATGCCGTGTTTCAATTGAACACATGGTACCAGTGATGTTTCTTAGTGATGGATATATAGCAAATGGTGCTGAGCCATGGATGTTCCCTACATCTGACCAACTGCCAAAAATTGAAGTGAATTTTAAAAAGGAATTGGCTGAAGATGAAATTAAATTCCATCCATATAAAAGAGACGAAAAACTGGCAAGACCCTGGGCCGTGCCAGGAACAAAGGGACTTGAACACCGAATTGGTGGATTGGAAAAACAAGATATTACTGGCAATGTGAACTACGAACCTGATAACCATGAACACATGGTAAAAACACGTCAGGCAAAAGTAGATCTTATTGCGAATTATATCCCAGCACAAAAAATTGAATGCGGAGAGGAAAAAGGTAAAGTACTTGTGCTTGGATGGGGAAGTACCTTCGGGTCAATAAAAAGTGCCGTATTGGATTTAATAGATGAAGGACGTGCTGTTTCTCATGCACACATCCGGCACCTCAGACCATTCCCAAAAAACCTTGGAGAAATCCTTTCCAATTTTGAAACAATCTTGATTCCTGAAATCAACAACGGACAATTAATCAAAATTATTCGTGATGTCTATTTTGTTGATGCAAAGCCTTTCAACAAGATTAAAGGAACACCCATTACAAAAGGAGAATTGATTGAAGAAATCAGAAAATATCTTTGATCAAAAGCTTCATCAAATAAAAAAGGCACAAAGTTGAAAAGAAATTCACTTTGTGCCTTTTTACTTTCAGTCAGTATACTTAAGAAAGAATTCTCTCTATAATATTTCCTGTTTTCTTTTCTTTTAAGATGAGTTTTTTTGCGCCATAATGCGTGACTTCCTCTTTAACAAGATAGTGGTCGGCATCAAACTCAACCAAGGTGCTCGGTTTTGTAAGACCTACCTGTCCACGCCAATCATCAATTACTATGGGTTCCCACAATTTTGACTTCACGCTTTTATATGCTGCATCCAATACTGAATTCACTACATATCCATCATAAAATAACTCGCGTGGTTTTGTGCCTTTTTCATAAGCGTTAAACATATCGAAGAACATGTGGTTATATCCAAGCTCATTTAGTTCATCACCAACAGGAAACAACCAACCGGAATTTGATTCTGCCTTTTCTGCAACATAATCAGCTCCCTTTCCGGTGGTGAACATTTCAAAACCAGTTCTAAGAAAACTATTTACCCAAATGGTTCCTTCTGTTCCCATGACTTCATCGCGAAGGTCTAGTCCACCTCTGAATGTCCAACTCACTTCAAACTGTGCAATAGCACCATTTTCATATTTAACCAACCCAATTGCATGGTCTTCTGCTTCTATGGGTTTTACTTGTGTATCAGCCCAACACATTACTTCTACGGGCTTGATATCTTTCCCGATATAGCTTCTTGTAATTTCAACACAATGACAACCTAAATCAAGGATACAACCACCTCCTGCCTTCTCCAAATCCCAAAACCAATCACTATGCGGACCAGGATGGGTTTCACGTGATTTTGCCCAAAGTATTCTTCCCAATGCCCCATTCTTCACACTTTCATGTGCTTTGATGAACTTCGGAGTATATACCAAGTCTTCCAAGTAACCATTGAAAATGCCTGCCTTTTCAACAGCCTCTAACATGCGTTTTGCTTCTGTAGCATTTCTGCCTAGTGGCTTCGTAGTAATTACAGCTTTTTTATGTTTGCAACAAAGCATTACTGCTTCTTCATGAAGATTGTTGGGCAATGAGATGCAAACCATGTCTACATCAGGATGAGCGATTGCCTCTTCCATTACTGTAGTGAAATGGTCACAACCATAATCTTCTGCAAATTTCTTTGCCATCTCTTCTCTTCTTGAATAGATTGAAACAATTCTGTCTTTACTTCTTAGTCCCTGAATGGAATCTGCATAAAATCGTCCGATGAATCCGGAACCTAGCATTGCTAATCTGACCATGAAATATTAATTAAAAGTTAGTAATTAAGCGTTCGCTGTTTTTTTATCTTTGAAAAATAACAAAAGAAATATTAAACTTACTGCTGCAATACCAGCAGGCACCAACCAGACATTAAGCCAATTGGTAACCTGGTCTACCGTGTAAAGGTCTTTCACTTTTCCAGCAACAATAGATCCAATGAACATCCCGATACCGTAGGTAGCCAGGGAAATCAAGCCCTGCGCTTGCGACTTGATTTTCTCTCCTGCTTTAGAGTCGGTATAAATCATTCCACTCACAAAGAAAAAATCATAACACACTCCATGCAACAATATTGCACCATACAACATCCACAAGGAACTATCTGGTTGGCCATATCCAAAAAATACAAAACGAATAATCCATGCAACCAATCCAACAATCAAAATATTTTTTACGCCTATTTTCGAATATGCCAAAGGCAAAAGCAACATGAATAATACCTCTGATACTTGTCCGAGAGACATCATGTTCTCAATTCTAAACGTGGAAGGATCTGCTGTTGGAAATGCAGCCTTGAAGCCGTCTGTCAATGAAGGGTTTGCCCAAGTATAATAAAATGAAAGTGGGATGCAAATGAGTACAGATGAAATAAAGAAGATTAGAAAAGACCTGTCTTTGAATAAAACAAACGCATCCTTGCCAATGATTTGACTAAAGGATGTAGGGCCTGTTGCAGTTGGAGGCGTTTTTGGCAATAAAAATGACAATACGCCAAGAACAGCAGCGGACACCATAGAGATTTGGAAAATAGTCACCTTATCACCCACTCCCATAAATCCTACTAAGTTAACAACAGCAATCCAGGCAATGGTACCAAAAACCCGAATGGCTGGAAACTCTTTTTCGGGATTTGCCATGTTGCGCATGGATATCGATGCTGTAAGGGCAATTGTTGGCGCAAAAGTTAGACAGTACAGAAGCATAACCCAATAAAAAGTGTCAACATTTGTGATCGTTGTAAGCACATAAAGAATCACGGCTCCTAGAATATTTAATATACCCAACACCTTTTGAGCTTGAAAAAACCTGTCGGCCAGCATACCCACAAAAAATGGAGCAACAATCATGGCGATGGAAAAGGCTGCGTAGGCATTGCCCACCTGTTCTCCAGTGGCATGCAATTGATCAGTCATGTACTTGCTCATTTGCCCATACCACGCACCCCAAACAAAAAATTGCATGAACATCATGGCAGAGAGCTGGACCTTGGTTATCAGTTTCATAAAATGATTTGTCCCCAAGATAATAATAAATTCAAAAGAGACAACAGTTAAAATGAGCCAGACGAAAATGGCAGGGATTTTAAACCAAGGATTTTGAAAGGTTCTTAAGCAGATTAGTTCCTAATATCCGTTTTATGAACATAAAATCCGCCTTCCCGCAAATGATTAAAACTGTACTCAAGGCGAATCACGATATCATAAATGCTTATGATATCAAGTCCAACACCTCCGGTATACATCATTTTATTATTTAGCAGGTTGGTATTCAAATTATTTTTATTGTACACTATGCCAGCGTCGCCATATAGTTTTAAATAGAAACGGAAAGGTATAGTTTCATATGCTTTTGACTTCAGCGAGGTTTTTAGTTTATAATTTAATATTTCCTTGCCGATGGTATTTCTTACAAAGCCTCCAGCAACTCCATCCACTACATAATATTCCAATCCACGAAGAAAGGATTCACCGTAACCTAACATGGATTGATTAAGAAAAGGTTGATTAAAAGGAAATCTTAAGTGTGATTCAAGGATAGAACTAACATACATTTTCTTGGGTAACGTAAAATAGCGCCCGTATTTGAAATACAGTTGCCAAAGGTTCATACTCTTATTGAAACCACGCTTTGTAAATTCAAGCTCAATGATTTTACCACGCGTTGGATACGGTATGTAGTTCAAGTCAAAATTATTGTATGTATACTTGATCTCAGGAAATGACACTTTTGATTTTCCATTTAAATAATAATTGGGGTTCAATCTAAGAATGGTATCTACAATACTTTCCGATTGGTAGCCCATCTTTACATAATGTCTTTCTACTGATCCGCGTCGATATGAATACAATAGACCGGCATAAAGTTGCTGCCGAAGAAATTTATTATCATCCTTAAAAAATTGCTGTTTATTGTTTTGGGTTGTGTAATTCAACTCCTTGTTTTGGAGGTATGAAAACTCAAAGCCAAATCCATGCCTTAGCGACTTGTCTGAAAAGGGGTTATAATAATTGAAGCTGATTCGCCTTGAATAACCATTGGTTGCCCAGATATTTAACCGGTCATTCCTTCCAGAAATATTTTTACCAAGAAATTTCAATCCATAGTTCACACGATCCAAACTCATGGAATAATCTTTCAGCCATACATTCCAGTTGCGATCAATTGGTCTGAAAAAAGGAAGTGCAATATAGTACCAACGTTCCTTCACATCAATATAAATATCCAAGGAATCATTATACCAATTGGTGAAGTTTAAGGATGCCGATATAAACAGTGTTGTGTTCATGATATTTTGGCGACCCTTCTGCAAGCCAATCAAAACATCAGAAATCGAATAGGATTTTCCTATTTCAAAAGGCAACTCTCTTAATACAATATATTTTTTTGTGATCTTGTTCCCGACAATATTAACATTCCGGATGGTTACCCTACTTTGTCCAAGAATAAGCGCATCCTCAAATAGATCCTCTTGCTTTTCCTGGGCAGAAGCTAGGCTGAAACAAAAAATCAACATCACCGGAAAACAAAATCTCCACACGCTTTTCATACTTGGCAAGATACTGATTTGGGAAGTAAAGCCGAATGGATTTAACAAAGAGAAAATTTAGATGCTAAGGTAGTTCATCAGGTGACTAAGATTGGTTTGGAGTTCATTTGCATATGACTCTTCACCATAATAGTAAAGGACTGTATATTCATGTCGTTGGAAAGTTGCAACAATATCAGAGATATCTTCCTTATTGATTCGCAAAATCACCTCCAAGAAATCAGACATTGGATCCTGCATGGTATTTACATGCATAATCATGGCATCATTGGATTCAACTAAACGATTTATTTCACCCAACGCATAATCAACCCTGCTGATCTCAAGCACCAATAGAGATGAATTGTCTGAAACACCCATCATTTTACTGATTTCTTCAAGCAGTTTATCGCTGCTGACGCTTCCTTCCCATTCATTCTTTTCATTAACTACTGGCACAAAATCAATCGAGAATTTGGCTCTTGTTCTAAGAGCGAGTGAAAAATGATCGATTGGCTTAACTGATGCCTTCAAATAATATCTTTCAAGGGAAAGAAGCGATTCTGTAGGTTCAGCGTCAAACAGATTGTCTGAGCTAAGGAGGCCTACAAACAACTTTCCATCAAGAACGGGCAAGTGATTAAGGTC
>CANJEF010000015.1 GCA_947472965.1 Sphingobacteriales bacterium | reverse complement strand
TTTTTCATACTTAAACCCCTTGGGATTTTATAAAGTGATAGTGCAATTTTATTTACTAACCGTTAAACACCCTTTTAAGTGCGATGGTTCTTGTTTTGGAAACATTAATTGGTTCGCGCAACATGGATAATGCCTTGAAGGTTGCCTTCACCACGTTATGAGGATTGGCTGATCCTAAGGACTTTGCCAAAACGTCTGTGATTCCAACACTCTCAAGTACAGCACGCATACTACCTCCAGCTATTACACCGGTACCATGGGCTGCTGGTTTTATAAGAACCTTAGCAGCACCTTCTTTTGCAAGTTGATCATGTGGAATGGTTCCCTTCATCACAGGTACTTTCAACAAATTTTTCTTGGCGTCTTCGATGCCTTTTGTAATTGCTTCTTGTACTTCTTTAGCCTTACCAAGTCCATGTCCTACGATACCATCTTCATTTCCAACAACAACCAGCGCAGAAAAGCTGAAAGCCCTACCACCCTTTGTTGTTTTCACAACACGGTTGATTGCAACAACTTTTTCCTTCAATTCAAGATCGCTGGCTTTTATCTTGCTAAATTTTGCTTTTGACATTTATGTAATATTAAATTGAACAAATTAAATCAGAATTTCAAACCACCTTCACGTGCTCCTTCAGCGACTGCTTTTACCCTTCCGTGATACAAATATCCTCCGCGGTCAAACACACATGTTGCCAGTCCAATTTCAACAGCTTTTTTTGCAATGGCTTGACCAACAAGTTTGCCCTTTTCAGTTTTATTGACTTTTTGTGCAAGAATATCCTTTTGCTTAGATGATGCTGCAGCAAGGGTATTGCCGTTTTCATCATCAATCAACTGCACATAAATATCCGTATTGCTTCTGAAAACACTAAGTCGTGGCTTTTCAGCAGTACCCGCAATCTTCTTACGAATGGTGTACTTAATTCTCTGTCTTCTTTGTGATTTTACGTTCATCTTATTATGTTTTTCCTGATTCTGCCAGGATCGTTAACGATTATTTACCAGCTGCCTTACCTGCCTTGCGACGGATATATTCACCTTTGTATTTAACACCCTTTCCTTTGTATGGCTCAGGCTTTCTTAATCCCCTAATCTTTGCAGCAACCTGACCCAATAATTGCTTATCAATACCTTCCAATACAATTCGGGGATTATCACCCTTTTCTTGTGAAGTAGTGATTTTAAGTTCCTTAGGAATTTCAAAAATAATATTGTGAGAGTAACCCAAAGCCAGGTCAAGGATGTTGCCTTGGTTTGCAGCTTTGAAACCCACACCCACAAGTTCAAGTTCTTTTTTATAACCATTGGTTACACCTTGAACAAGGTTATTGATGAGTGCCCTGTATAGACCATGCATCGCACGGTGTCTAATTTGATCTGTAGGGCGCTTAAGTTCTACAATATTTTCCGTGATCACAATTGTTATATCGCGGTCAACTGCTTGCTTCAGCTCTCCCTTTGGACCTTTTACTGTTACCACATTATCTGATCCAACAGTTAAGGTGACACCCTTAGGAAGCTCAATGATTTTTTTACCTATACGAGACATAGTATTTGATTTAATTTCCAGTCTGTTTTCCTTGAGTGGTTTCAGTTCCGTATAGAAAACTTAGTACGCACACCCTAGGCTTTCCAGACAGGAAAGCGTTTACATTTAATAAATATAACAAAGAACCTCTCCACCAACTTTTTGTGCTTTTGCATCCTTATCCGTCATGACACCCTTCGATGTGGAAAGTATGGCAATGCCCAAACCGTTTTTAACACGCTTGAATTCAAGAGGCTTGGCATATTGCCTCAACCCTGGGCGGCTTACCCGCTCAAGTGTTCTGATGGCTGGCTCTTTGGTTTCACCATCATACTTCAAGGCTATCTTAATTACACCTTGCTTACTGTCATCCTCAAATTTGTATTTGAGAATGTAACCTTGGTTGTACAAGATTTCAGTAATCCTCTTTTTGAGGTTGGATGCAGGTATCTCTACGATACGATGTCCAGCCATTTGGGCGTTTCTAACCCTTGTAAGAAAATCTGCTATTGGATCTGTTGTCATTGTGTATCCCTCCTTGCTCCCTTGCGGGATTATTTCGGTTGAATTTGATTGATAATAATAATTTTAATTCTATTTAGGTTCTACCAACTGGCCTTTCTCACACCAGGGATCTTACCCGATAATGCCATTTCGCGGAACATAACCCTGGATAAGCCAAAATAGCGCATGTATCCTTTAGGTCTTCCAGTCAATTGACACCTGTTTTTCAAGCGAACCTTTGAAGAGTTCTTTGGAAGTTGATCCAATGCTTGCCAATCACCAGCCGCTTTCAGGGCTGAACGCTTTTCAGCGAATTTAGCAACCATCTTTTCTCTTTTCCTTTGCCTGGCTTTAACTGATTCTTTTGCCATAGTATTTCAATTAATCTTTTTTCATGTTTTTGAAAGGCATTCCCATTTCCTTTAACAACTCATATGCTTCTTCATTATTAGGAGCAGTTGTTACGAATGTGATGTCCATACCGGTGATTTTTGTAACCTTATCGATATCTATTTCAGGGAAAATGATTTGTTCTGTAACGCCAAGTGTATAGTTACCCCTGCCATCAAATGACTTCTCACTAATTCCTTTGAAATCACGAACACGTGGCAATGATGAAGAAATAAAACGATCTAAAAATTCATACATCTTTACACCTCTCAATGTTACGCGAGCACCAATTGGCATACTCTTTCTCAATTTGAAATTTGAGATATCCTTTTTGGAACGGGTAGCCTGTGCTTTTTGTCCAGTGATGGTAGTCATTTCATCAACTGCTATGTCAATGAGTTTTTTATCAGCTACCGCGCCGTTAACACCACGATTCAAACAAATCTTGGTGAGCTTGGGAACCTGCATAACAGATTTATAACTGAACTTTTTCATCAAGGCAGGAATTACGTCCGTCTTATATTTTTCCTGCAGCCTGGGTTTGTATGTTGCTGTGCTCATTATTTGATTACCTCCCCTGATTTTTTAGAAATTCTTACCAATTTACCATTTTCTCTTGTACGCTTGATCTTAGTAGGAGCCTCGTTCTTTGAGTCCCAAAGCATAACATTGCTGATATGGATGGAAGCTTCCTTCTTAACCAAACCACCCTTTGTATTCTGGGCTGAAGGTTTGGTATGGCGTGTTACAATGTTAGCGCCTTCAATCAACACACGTGTCTTTTCAGGATAAACCTCAAGTACCTTGCGTGGCTTTTTGAGATCCTTGTCTTCACCAGTGATAACAACTACGGTATCACCTTTTTTAATGTTGAATTTTGGCTTGAATCTGTTGCTCATCTTAATTATTTTATTCGGCAGTTAATACGATTTTATAGTACCTCAGGGGCTAGTGAAATAATTTTCATATACCCTTTATCCCTCAACTCACGGGCAACTGGACCAAAAATCCTTGTTCCCCTTGGCTCTTCCGATTGATTCAATAGCACCACTGCATTGTCATCAAAACGAATGTATGAACCATCTTTTCTGCGGAGCTTATTTTTTGTTCTTACAATTACCGCTTTTGTTACAGTTCCTTTTTTGATACCCCCCGCAGGTATAGCATCCTTCACAGTTACAACAATCTTGTCACCAATCTTGGCATAGTCTTGTCCGCTATTTCCCAATACGCGAATACAAAGAACTTCTTTTGCCCCACTGTTGTCTGCTACATTTAGTCTGGATTCTTGCTGAATCATTGTTTTATTTTTTTGGCGGCTGGGCCGTCTGGTTAATCGAACGTAGAATCTCTAAAAACTATTATTGCCTTACTTGGCTTTTTCAATAATTTCTACCAATCTCCAACGCTTTGTTTTGCTTAGTGGTCTAGTTTCCATGATCTTTACAACATCACCTGGCTTTGCCTCATTTTTTTCATCATGGGCATGGAACTTTGTTGTCTTCTTTACGAACTTTCCGTAAATAGGATGCTTTACCTTTCTTTCAACAGCTACAGTTACGGTTTTATCCATCTTATCGCTGCTAACGATTCCGGTTTTGGTCTTTCGAATTTGTCTTTCAACCATTTCTTTTCTTTTTTCTGTCAACCCGAAGGCTGAATGTTTAATATAGATGCTTCAATTGGTTTCAGCAATTAAGCGGATACCCTTTTTTTGGATTCTGTTTTTAACCTGGCAATGTCTTTTCTCAACTCTCTGATGGTCATGGGATTCTCCAATGGAGTGATTCCATGTGCAAATTGCAGCTTTTTCAAACGGAGTTCGTCTTCAACGATCTTGTTCTTGATATCAGCTTCGCTGAGTGAGGAAAGGCTTTTTAAGAAATCAATTTTCTTTGACATATCTGATTGTTTAACTCTAATTATGCAGAATAATCCCTGCGTACAATAAATTTAGTCTTGATTGGAAGCTTTGCTGCAGCGAGTAACATTGCTTCTTGTGCAACGGCCATAGTAACACCTTCCAATTCGAAAAGGATTCTTCCTGGTTCAACTACAGCTGCCCAAAACTCTGGATTTCCTTTACCCTTACCCATCCTTACCTCAGCCGGTTTACGAGTGATTGGTTTATCAGGGAAAATTCTTATCCAAACATTTCCTTCTCTTTTCATTGCACGTGTCATGGCCTGACGAGCTGCCTCGATTTGCCTGTTAGTCATCCACACTGGCTCCAAAGCTTTTAGTCCGAAAGAACCGAATGAAAGGGTTGCCCCACGCTTGGCCACTTCCCTGATCCGTCCCTTTTGTGCTTTCCTGTGTTTCGTTCTTTTTGGTTGTAACATGTTGAAGTATTTATTTTTAATACTTAGTTTAAATTAATTATCCCCTGCGATCTCTTCCTGCACCTGCTCCGCCACCTCTTCTATCACCACCACCACGTCTATCATCACCACCTCTTCTGTCATCCCTACGCGGTTCTCTTCTTTCACCGCCTGGACCGTCAGCTTTTACACCGCTAATGATATTTGGATTCAAATCACGCTTAGCCAAAACCTCTCCTTTACATATCCAAACTTTAAGACCAATTTTACCATAAACCGTTTGTGCAAAGATTGATGCATAATCAATATCCATTCTGAAAGTATGCAAAGGAACACGACCCTGCTTGATCTCCTCTGAACGTGCAATTTCTGCTCCGCCCAAACGACCACCGGCTTTCACCTTGATTCCCTCAGCGCCTAAACGCATAGTTGAAGCAATAGCCATTTTGATTGCACGCTTGAAGTTAATCCTGTTTTCAATCTGCTTGGCGATCGTTTCAGCAACAATCATAGCATCAAGTTCAGGGCGACGAATTTCAAGAATATTGATTTGAACGTCTTCCTTACCGGTAAGCTTCTTCAATTCCTCTTTAATTCTGTCTACCTCACCACCACCTTTACCAATGATGATACCAGGCTTGGAAGTATGTACAGTAACAATCAACTTGTTAAGTGTACGCTCGATAACAATTTTGGAGATTCCACCTTTGTTAATACGTGCGTTAAGATAACTGCGGATCTTTGTATCCTCGATTAGCTTGTGAGCATAATCTTTTTTGTTTCCATACCAGTTACTCTCCCATCCGCGGATGATGCCTAACCTGTTACCAATTGGATTCGTTTTTTGACCCATTATGAATGTATTTGAATATTTTCTTTAATTGTTTGTATCAACGATTACAGTTACATGGTTGCTACGCTTTCTCATCCTGTAGGCACGACCTTGTGGAGCCGGCAACATACGCTTGATACTTCTTGCACCATCAACAAAAATTGTTTTTACCATCAACGCTTCAACATCGCCAGCATCATTTTTTTGCTTCCAGTTGCTTACGGCAGACATTACCAATTTTCTCAAAGGAATGGCACTATGCTGAGGATGATGTTCGAGAATCGCCACGGCATTTTCAACTTTCAATCCACGGATGAGGTCTGCAAGCAAACGCATCTTACGGGGAGACGTTGGATAATTTTTCAATTTTGCTACTGCTTCCATATTCTTGTTTTTTTGTTACCGTTCAAAAGAAACGATAATCAATTGTTATACTTTTTTACTTGAGTGACCTCTGAAGTTTCTTGTTGGGGCAAACTCACCAAGCTTGTGACCCACCATAAATTCAGTTACATACACTGGGATAAATTTGTTTCCGTTATGAACAGCAAAGGTATGCCCTACGAAATCCGGAGAAATCGTGCTACGACGACTCCAGGTTTTCATGACGGTTTTCTTCGACTTGCCGTCATTCATCGCTTCCACTTTCTTTCCTAGTTTTACCGCGATATACGGTCCTTTTTTAATTGAACGAGCCATAATATTTTTTTCTTGTTATGTGTTCTTTCTAATTCTTATTTAGCAAGCTTTGAACCATTCTTCCGCTGAATAATCAGCTTATCACTGCCCTTGCCCAAAGTTCTTGTCTTCTCTCCTTTTGCATACTTACCATTGCGGCTTCTAGGATGTCCACCTGAAGAGCGACCTTCACCACCACCCATCGGGTGATCAACAGGATTCATCGCTACACCACGTGTGCGCGGGCGAATACCCCTCCAACGATTCCTACCTGCCTTACCCATGCTCTGCAAACTATGATCTGAATTTGCAAGAACTCCAACAGTAGCACCGCAGTTGATTAGAACTTTTCTCAATTCACCAGAAGGCATTTTCAAAACAGCATACTTCTCTTCCTTGTTGGTAAGTTGAGCTGAAGAACCTGCACTGCGAGCGAATTTTCCACCTTGTCCAGGCTGCAATTCGATGTTATGTACATTGGTACCCAATGGCATGTTCTTCAATATCAATGCATTTCCAATCTCTGGAGCAACAGTCAATCCACTTTCCACGGTCATTCCAACTTCAAGCCCTTGTGGAGCCAATATGTAACGCTTTTCACCATCTGCATAATGCAAAAGAGCAATAAACGCTGTTCTATTCGGATCGTATTCTATGGATGCAACTTTTGCAGGAATATCATATTTGTTACGTTTGAAATCAATCACACGGTACATCTTCTTGTGTCCACCACCGATGTAACGCATCGCGCGGCGACCTTGTGAGTTTCTACCGCCGGTAGATTTAACCTTCTCCAAAAGGGACTTCTCAGGTGTTGATGTAGTGATCTCCGCATAGGCGTTGCCTATTCTCCACCTGGTTCCTGCGGTAATTGGTTTGTACTTTTTTAGTGCCATTTTTTTATTTTTTTACCCGAAGGCTTTTCAAGTTTTTAGATGGTTGAATAAAGATCAATTGATTCACCTTTACCGACCACAACGAATGCTTTCTTGTAGCCAGACTTCCTTCCGCTTATCACACCGGCTTTTGTCATGCGACTTTTACTTTTCGCAGGGGAAACACAGGTGCGAACGTCTTGTACCGTTACACCATAAAAATCTTCAACCGCTTTTTTTATCTCCACTTTATTTGCAGCACGTGCAACTTTGAAAGAATAAACACCGCTCTTCTCAGAAAGGAAATTAGCCTTTTCAGATAAAATTGGTTTAAGCAGTACATCAGCAAGTTTCATATCTCTTATTTATAATGTTATAATTTCTATACTAGGCTTCAACTTCTTGCTCTTCTTCAGAAAACATCTTTGCAGCTGATTCTGTTAGAAGAAGAATGTCTGAATTTACCAAGTCGTATGTGTTTACATCAGATAGAACAGAAGTCAGCACTGATGAAATATTCCTAGCACTCATAAATACATTCTCGTCATATTCAGCAGTCACAAAAAGTGCTTTTTTGTCGCTCACCTTCAATGCATCAAGCATACCTGCAAAAAGCTTTGTTTTTGGGGCTTCAATCAACATGTCTTCGATAACAACAATGGCATTCTCTTTTCCTTTATAGCTTAGTGCACTGATTTTTGCCAAATCCTTCACCTTGCGGTTCAATTTGAAATCGTATGCATGTGGCTTTGGACCAAAGATCGTACCACCACCTTTGTACAATGGATTACGGAGGTTACCCTTACGAGCACCACCTGTTCCCTTTTGACGGACTAACTTTCTGCTCGCACCCTGCACCTCTGCGCGTGTTTTAACCTTGTGTGTACCTTGACGCTGTGCAGCAAGAAATTGCTTTACTGCGAGGTAAACAACATGGTTGTTAGGCTCAGTGCCAAATATATCTTCAGGCAATTCAACCGACCTGCCCGTTTTCTCTCCTTTTATTGATAGTACATCTAATTTCATGATCAATTCGTTGATTTAGTTCTGAATGAAAACAATTGAACCATTGTGTCCGGGTACTGAACCAGTCACGAGAATATAGTTCTTATCAGGAAATATTTTAATCACCTGCAAACCCTTCACCTTTACTCGATCGGTACCCATACGACCAGCCATGCGCATTCCCTTGAATACCCTGGATGCATCTGATGAGTTACCAATTGATCCTGGTGCACGCTGACGATCATGTTGTCCGTGTGATTGTTGTCCAACACCGGCGAATCCATGGCGCTTTACAACACCCTGGAAACCCTTACCCTTGGAGATACCCACAACGTCCACTTTTTCGCCTTCGGCAAAAATTTCACACGTAATGGTTTCCCCAAGATTCTTGGCGATTGAATAATTTCTGAATTCCTTTAAATGACTTTTTGGAGATGCGGCCGCTTTTGCAAAGTGACCTTTTTCTGACTGATTGGCTCTTCTTTCTACTTTCTCACCGAAGGCCAATTGGAGGGCAGTGTAGCCATCGTTTTCTGAAGACTTCACTTGTGTTACAACACAAGGACCAGCTTCAATGACGGTGCAAGGTGTTTGCTTTCCGTCTGGACCAAAGACGCTGGTCATTCCGATTTTCTTTCCGATAATACCTTTCATTGTTCTGTTTTTATACCCTTTTCGGTTAAATGGACAGTGAGGAATGACCTCGCTTCAATCCCAGTTTGCCAACGACCTTTTCCGTGAACTGCAACTGCTGCTTTTGGAAGTACCGATGGTAAACAAACCTCGAGGGGCTTGTTTATATTTAAGCTCTCAAATGAGAGAAAAAATTAAGTTCAGCGCTCCTTTTTCTCATGCCAACGACAATCAATTAGGAGATGAATAAAAAGATCTAGTGTGTTTGCCGAAGCAAACAACTGGCCTCATCAGGCCTTTATTTCAACATCAACACCACTAGGAAGGTCGAGCTTACTCAACGCATCAACAGTACGTGAAGACGAAGTATATATATCAAGTAACCGCTTGTGAGTAGAAAGCTGAAACTGCTCTCTTGCTTTCTTATTCACGTGTGGTGATTTCAATACAGTAAAGATTTTCTTTTGTGTAGGCAAAGGAATTGGACCGGTAATAACCGCACCTGTGCTACGCACTGTTTTCACAATTTTTTCCGCTGATTTGTCAACCAAATTGTGATCGTAAGACTGAAGTTTTATTCTTATACGCTGCGACATAATGTTTTATTCCATTTTTAAACGGGGATGCGAAAGTATGCTATTTTTTTGACTTTCAAAACAAATAGCTCTTTTTTTGAATATATTTTCGGACCAAAAACACTGAAGCCCCAATAAATAGGGGCTTCAGTATATATAAAGAAATCAATTATTCTTTTGCCTTGCCCTTAACCCTTGTTATTACTTCTTCAGCAATATTGTTAGGCGCGGGACTATAATGAGAAAATTCCATTGTTGAGGATGCCCTGCCAGATGAAAGGGATCTCAATTGGGTAACATAGCCAAACATCTCACTCAGTGGCACTTTCGCCTTGATTACTTGAGCGCCAGCCCTGCTATCCATACCTTCCAGCATTCCTCTCCTTCTGTTTAAGTCGCCAGTTACATCACCCATGTATTGTTCTGGCGTAATAACCTCCATTTTCATGATAGGCTCAAGCAACACAGGCTTTGCCTTGCGGGCTGCTTCACGGAAGCCTCCCTTGGCACAAAGCTCAAAAGACATAGAGTCGGAGTCGACCTGGTGAAAACTACCATCAAATAAACGCACCTTCATGCTCTCTACAGGATAGTTTGCTAAAACACCTGTCCCCATAGACTGCTCAAATCCTTTCTGTATAGCAGGTATGAATTCACGTGGAATAGAACCTCCAAAAATGTCATTTACAAACTGCATTGACTTCCCTGGATTTTCTTTCAGCCATTCTTCATCGGCTGGTCCAAAATCAAATACGATATCGGCAAACTTACCGCGACCACCCGTTTGCTTCTTAAGTGTTTCCCTGTGTTGTATTGTTGCTTTAAATGCTTCTTTATATGCAACCTGTGGAGCACCTTGATTTACTTCAACTTTGAATTCCCTTCTCATCCTGTCAACAATGATCTCCAAATGCAATTCACCCATTCCACTCAGGATTGTTTGACCAGTTTCCTCGTCAGTCCTTACACGAAGGGTTGGATCTTCCTCTACAAGCTTTGCTATCGCCATTCCCATTTTATCAACGTCTGGCTGTGATTTGGGCTCAACGGCTACTGAAATTACCGGTTCAGGGATAAACATATTTTCGAGTACAATCGGATGATCTTCATCACATAGTGTATCTCCCGTTTTGATTTCCTTAAAACCTACAGCAGCACCTATATCTCCAGCTTCGATGAAATCGATCGGGTTTTGCTTATTGGCAAACATTTTCATAATACGGCTAATACGCTCTTTCTTGCCACTCCGTACGTTAAGAACGTAAGAACCTGCATCAAGATGCCCTGAATAAACACGGAA
>CANJEF010000014.1 GCA_947472965.1 Sphingobacteriales bacterium | reverse complement strand
CTTGAAGGAAACCCAAATGGTTTTGGATCTAGGTCTTCAATTTTTTTGGGACCATTGATTCTTGCTGGAGCAGGCATCTTCTCATTTTTTCTAATTACAAATTTGAGTTCAATCGATCCCAAGCGGTATAAACAGGAAAACGGATTTCTTTTCATAAAACTTGGATTCATGTTAGTGATATTTTTGTCTGCACTTGGAATCATCATTGTAAGGTCTTCTGTAGTTCCAGGTAACATCATGATCAAGAACCTATTTCCACTATTGGGATTTTTATTTATGGGCTTCGGATATTTCATGCCATCCATTGGTCCAAATTATTTTATAGGATTGCGCTTGCCATGGACATTGGAGAGTGCAGAAAATTGGAATGCCACACACAAGTTGGCTGGAAAATGGTGGATGATCGGTGGGGCACTTCAGATAATTAGTGGTTTTATTCTTCCTGCAGAAGCAGCTGCCATTGTATTTTTTATCATTATGGCCATTATGATAGCCATCCCAACTGGATTCTCATATTTGAAATTCAAAAGGGATCAGAAATAGTAGAGCGTTTTTCGTTTCACTGACTAGCAATAGGCTGTTTCTTTAGTCTTATATCTTGCGTCTTTTGTCTTGTATCTGATGATTTCGATATATTTGTGCAAATTTTCGGCATGAAGAGATCCGTTATAACCGGCACGGGATGTTTTATCCCAAACAGTATCCGATCGAATAAAGATTTTTTAACTTCTGAATTTTATAGTGAGCAAGGCGAAGTGATTGATCTTCCGAATGAAACCATTGTTGAAAAATTCAAGGCGATAACGGGTATTGAAGAGCGACGTTATGCTGATGAAGGCATGAACACTTCAGATATGGCAGCCTTGGCAGCAAAAGAAGCAATTGCCATGAGTGGTGTTGATCCGGAGACAATCGATCAGATCATCTTTGCCCACAATTTTGGGGATGTTGTAAAAGATTCAATTCAGTGTGATGCTGTTCCTGCGCTGGCGAGTCGTGTAAAACATTTACTTGGAATAAAGAATCCATCTTGCATTGCCTATGATATTTTATTTGGTTGTCCCGGCTGGGTTCAAGGGTTGATTCATGCGGATGCCTTTTTCAAGGCTGGTATTGCAAGCAAGGCCTTGGTCATTGGTGCAGAATCACTTTCACGCATCATTGATCCGCATGACCGCGACAGCATGATTTTTTCTGATGGCGCAGGTTGTTGTATTCTAGAGTATAAAGAAACTGGTGATAATGGTGCAGGTATGATTGGCGCAAGTGTTCAGTCACATTGTGTTGACGAGGCATACTATATTAATATGGGATGTTCATATAAACCAGAAAGTGATCCTGATGTGAGATACATAAAAATGAAGGGCCGAAAAGTATATGAATATGCTGTAACGGCGGTTCCTGCAGCCATGAAAGAATGCCTTGATAAGACGGGTGTTGGGATTGAATCACTAAAAAAGGTTTTCATTCATCAGGCCAATGAAAAGATGGATGAAGCCATGATGAAAAAATTATACAAGCTCTATAATACAACTCCTCCTGAAAATATCATGCCCATGTCTATTCATTCGCTGGGTAATAGTTCTGTTGCTACCATTCCAACATTATTGGATTTGGTGTTGCGTGGAAAGCAAGAAGGACATGAATTACAGGAAGGGGATGTTGTCTTGTTTGCATCTGTTGGTGCAGGCATGAACATCAATGCAGTAGCCTATAGGATGTGATCTTGAATTATTTATTCAAGCTTTGTTCCATCACCCAAGTTGCACAATAATCTTTGATCAGCGTTCTCACATCAGCAAATTGTTGCATGATCTCCTCTTCTGTACCCGTTGCTTTTGCAGGATCTGGAAAATTATAGTGGAAGCGTTTTGCATTTCCTGGAATATAAGGGCATCTTTCTTTCGCATGGTCGCAAACTGTTATAATGTAGTTGAATGCTATTTCTGCATATTCTGATACATTGTTTGATGTATGGTTAGAAATATCAATCCCATCATCTTTCATGGTTTTGATAGCTCTTGGATTTACACCATGTGTTTCAACACCCGCAGAAAAAACCTGGGCCTTGTCCCCTGCGAACTTTTCCAAGTATCCATGGGCAATCTGGCTCCTACAGCTATTTCCAGTACACAGAACAAGAATCTTTTTCATGTATTTATACTTTTGATTAACAGCATCCGCCACCTGGTGTGCAAACTGTTGCAGGTTTTTCAGCATATACTGAGATTGAAAAAATACCGGCATTGCTATTTTTGAATTGCTGTATTTCTTCCCCCGACAAATAGTTGGAGAGAATATCATCCGGAATGATGATGGGCTTTTCTTTTTGAATGGTAATATTATCAAAGCCATTGATTGCAATCAATTCCATATAAACTTCCTTTTGTATTGCACCAGAAACGCAACCGGCATACATTTCAGCAGCATTCCTGATTTTTTCAGGAAGTTTTCCAATCAATACAACATCTGAAATGCTGAAATGACCTCCGGGCTTTAATACCCTAAAAATATCCTTTACCACCGCATCCTTATTTGGCACAAGGTTTAATACACAATTGCTGATGATAACATCTGCTGCGTTTGATGTGATGGGCATGTTTTCAATATCTCCTTGTCTGAATTCGACATTGTTGAATCCGAGCTTTTCTGTATTTTTTCTTGCTTTCTCAATCATGGCTGGCGTAAAATCTACACCGATAACTTTTCCAGATACGCCTGTATGTTTTCTGGCCACAAAGCAATCATTCCCAGCTCCTGAGCCGAGATCTACAACTACATCACCTTCTTTAATTTTTGCAAATTCAGTTGGCAATCCACATCCTAGTCCTAAATCCGCATCGGGATTATAGCCCTCCAATTGAGTATAATCATCACTCATGATATTATACACTTCAGTACTGCAGCCACCTGCACCACAACAAGATGATTGATTCGTTTCTTTATCCTGCAAGGCAATTTCACTGTACTTCTGTTTTACCAATTCCTTCAGTTGATTTTCTGTATTCATTTTTTCTGTTTTGTCAACAACATTTGTTGGGTTCAAAATTGTTCTTAAAAATATTATTAAATAATTTAGAGGCTTTCTGCCATTCTTTTGTATCAATGCAATAGCAGGTTTTTACACCGGAAATCTCACCTTTAATCAGTCCTGCCAGTTTTAATTCTTTTAGGTGTTGTGACACGGTGCTTTGGGATAGGGGGAGTTCATCTACAATGTCACCGCAGATGCAGGACTGTCTTTTCAATAATAAATTGATGATGGCAACGCGGGCAGGATGACCAAGTGCTTTTGCATAGTTCGCGATTGATTCTTCTTTTGTATTATAGGTGGAAGCGACTTTCATTTTCATTAATCGTAAAATTACGATTAATAGTTGAATCAAAAATTACTTTCATATATTTTTATCAATTCTGAATCATAAATTGAGCCAATAGGTTGCTTTCAGCACGAGGGCACTTCCTTTTGAAATGAAGGAATCAGCGAAGTAGTTGTCGGTATAAACCAGGAAGAGGTCCGACACAGGAGCGAACCTCCATTGAAAACGAATGTTTGTATTTATATTGTTGATCTGGTTATTATATTGAACAAGTACTGAGAGGAAAACAGACCTTGAAAATGTAAGGTCAATCTTCGGACCTACAAGAATGAGGTCTGTACTCTTGTATGGGGAAGGGAAGTTGAGGTGATTGAACGAAAATACACTTGATATGCTTCCATAAGGCTGGATGCGGTATGTGACTTCACCGTCGAGATTCAGCCTTGTTCCATTAAAATATTGTCCTGATTTGGTTTGCATCTTAGCTGCCAGCTTTTTTCTGAAATCAGTTGTCAGCATTCCCATGAAAGAAAGATAAGAATATGTGCTGTTTGCTTTTAGCTTCAGTCCATTTGTATTGGTAGGGTCAAAATCGGCGAGTAATTTGGTGTAGTCATTTCTCAGTTGCATTTGCAAGAGGACATTGTTTTTGAAATTCAGCAGATAAACGAAATTCAATGCAACATCTGTAATGCCTTTTCCTGGAAAAGAGGTGAAATCATAGTCTACTCCGGGACCATGTTTGTTGATGGTTGAATTTTTGGGATAATATTTCAACATCGTTATCCCTGTCAAGCGCTGGTATCCGGCCCTCCTCAGGAATCCCACTTCAGGGTTGAAGTTTTTTTCAACCAATCCAAACGTATTCTTGGATTCTATTTTTCTTTTGTTATAGAACAGATTTACACCCCACGCGCCATTTTTATCGATATTTCCTACGCCGAAGGATTTCATCATAAAAAGCTTTCCATTCCACACATTGTTTTTTGAAGCCATGTTATAATCAAGACCACCAACCCTGTTAAAGCGTGAGCTTCCAATGGCATCCTTGTTTGTAAATATTACACCGATGTTTGAGCGGCTAAATACTTTTTGCTGCAAAGAAACTACTGTAAAATTATTCGCAGGTTCGTTGATTGAATCAATCGATGCTGTTTGCATATTCATCAACCCAATCCGAAGATTGTTATTTAGTTTTCCACTCAGCCTTACTCCTCCATCAATCTTGTTCTGAATATTTTGCCCGGTACTTTGATCCCTGGTTACACCGATTCTCCTTGAAAAGAATGGTCTTATTCCATCCACTCCGAAATTGGCAAAGAGGTCACCATTCTCAAGAAAGAATTGTCTTTTTTCTGGGAAAAGAATTTCAAACCTATCGAGGTTTGTTACCTGGTTATCTACTTCAACCTGTGAAAAATCAGGATTGACAGTCAGATCAAGGTTCAGCGATGAGCCAATGCCAATTTTTGCATCCCCTCCAAAATTCAGCTGTGATTTTGTGTTGAAATTCTTCGATCCTGGACTTCCGATTGGTTTTCTGGTCATTAAGGGAGATACATAAGGTATGAGGGATATATTAGCTCCCTTTTTTTCGATTGGTACTTCAAATTCCAATGGCTTGGAAAAGGCAAGTGAAATCATGGCATATTGGTTTGGAATTCTGCCCCAGCTGGATCTTTCAGCATTATAGCTGTCTACTTTGTAGAAATTAATCAGCCATTTTTTTGAACCGTTTTTGAACCTAATGGTATTCAGTGGTATGGCCATTTCCATGCTCCAGAAATCCTCATAAATTTTTGATTCACCCACCCATTTGTTATCCCATGAGAGACTGAGGTCTTCACTCACCATGCCTCCATTCACAACCAACCCCTCTCTTTGTACGCCAAATGGATTTATTCCAAATGAAAACGAGTTTGTTCTGTCCATAAACGGGTCAATGCTAACTACCAATGCATCATTTGACTCGCCCCTGAAGTCCCTTTTTAGTGAAGGGGTAACATATCGCTGGTTTTTTTTGGAATTGTATACTTTGGCTGAAATGTAAAGAAACTTGTCGTCGTAGGATACCGACACTTCAGTTACTGCTTTACTCAGCAGTGTGTCAACAGGAAAGTTCTGTATAAAATGGCTTGCTTTTTGCGCATTTTGCCATGTTTTCTCCTGAAGGATTCCATCAATTTTTATTTCATCCACGGTTTTCTTCGCGAAGTAGGATGTATCTAGCAGAAGAGGGAACTGATTCATTGAAGTTTGAGCGTAAAGGTTTGTTCCAATAAAACCCAATACCATAGCAGATAAAAGCCTTTTTACAAATTTCATATAACCTTCAAAAATACATCATCTATTTTGAAATACCATTTTAGTGGTAAATAATTAGGACAGGTAGGGAGCTCAAATCATCAATGTAGCATTATCTCTCTGTGACAAAAGTCATATTCCTGCAATTTTGAAGTGATTAACTTCAAGCTATAAAATTTATTATATGAAAGAGAATATGGGATCAATTGACAAAACCATTAGGGTATTGCTTGCATTGGTATTTATAGCTTTGTACTTTACCGGAATGTTAAGTGGAACCCTTGGAGTTGTCTTACTTGTTCTGTCAGGTGTTTTTATGTTGACATCCTTTATTGGAGTTTGTCCGCTCTATGTCCCTTTCGGAATTAGCACATGTAAACAAAAACAGTAATTTTTTTAAAATTAAAACGATGGCAACATTTTTACGCAAGAACATTTTATATTTTATTGGTGCAATGGCAGGCGGCATTGGCGGTTTTTTATATTGGAAATATGTGGGCTGTATGACGGGAACATGTAGAATAACATCGAGTCCTTTGAATAGTACCATTTATTTTGCGCTGATGGGCTCATTATTTTTTGCGCTATTTCAAAAAAAATCGCAGTGATATGGAAGCAAATACTTCATTTGGACAAATCATCAATGGATCAAAACCTGTGTTGGTTGATTTTTTTGCAGAATGGTGCGGACCTTGTAAGATGATGCCTCCCATATTGAAGGAGCTGAAAGCCGAGCTGGGCGACAAGGCTATCATCATCAAATTGGATGTAGATAAAAACCCGCATGTGGCAAGGGAATTCAATGTGCAAGGGGTGCCAACACTAATCATCTTCAAAGACGGTTTCGTCAAATGGAGACAATCGGGTGTTGTACACACTAAACAATTAAGCAACAGCTTGAAATGTTTTTGGATAAGTGAACCCCTTGGCGGACTTAATGAATTATTAAATCAAATTATAAGGTCGCCATATCAATTACAAAACGGTACTTAATATCACCTTTGATCATTCTCTCATAGGCTTCATTAATCTTCGATGCATCAATGACCTCCACTTCTGAATAGATCTTTTTCTCGTGGCAAAAATCAAGCATCTCTTGTGTTTCCTTGATGCTCCCGATGCCTGATCCAATAATACTTCTTCTGTTCTTGATTAGTGAAAATGGCAATACTTTGGGTTGGTGTTCAGGTAGTCCCACCACCAAAAGCTTTCCATGGAGTTTCAACAGGTTTAAGTAAGGGGTATAGTCGTGGTCTGCAGAGATTGCATCCAACACAACATCAAAAGTTGAATCAACCGCCTTTAATGCTGCAAGGTCTTTTGCATAGATGAAATGATGGGCTCCTAATTTACCAGCCTCTTTCACTTTTGATTCGGATGTACTGATTACAGTCACTTCCGCTCCAAATGCAACTGCAAATTTAACGGCCATGTGACCTAGTCCACCCAATCCTACCACGGCAACATTCATTCCTGGCTTTACATCTGCAAATTTGAGGGGTGAATAAGTTGTTATACCGGCACACAATAATGGAGCAACACCAGCAAGGTTATCTGTTTCATTGATTCGCAACACGTAGTTTTCGTCGGTAACGATCTCTCCTGAATATCCTCCCATGGTTATCATGCCTGACCCATCACGCTCTTGTGCATTGTAAGTGCCTGTCATGCCATTCTCGCAATATTGCTCGTAATCACTCTTACAATTGTTACAGGTTCTGCAGGTATCCACCATCACGCCAACACCAACTGTTTCTCCAACCTTGAACCTAGTTACTGATGAACCAATTCCTTTTACTTTACCAACAATTTCATGTCCTGGTACTACTGGATATATTGTACTGCCACCCCATTCGTTTCTTGCCGTGTGGATATCACTATGACAAATTCCACAATAGAGAATTTCTACTTGAACATCGTGTTCTTTGAGCTCTCTTCTTGAAATAGTAGTTGCTGCAATTGGTGATTTGCTGTCTTGGGCTCCGTAGGCTTTTACTGTTCTCATTGTTGTATGATTGATTATTTCTGTGAAAGATATTTTTTAGGGTCCTTAAGGAATTCGGACTTGCACTCTGAGGAGCAGAATCCATATGCTTTCCCATCAAGATGGCAGGTATCGCTGATGCCTGCTGTTACAGGCATTCCACAGGCATAGTCGTTTTTATTTACAACCATCTCTGGAGTATAGCTTGCTGTTTTCGTTGGTTCTGCTGGCATTTCCTTCTTGCTATCATTACTTGCTTGATTACAAGAACAAAATGAAATGACGGCAAAGGCCAAGATTAATTTTTTCATGGTTTCTGTTTTGTTCAATAATGCAAATATGACATTCATTTTTAAACATTGTTCGCTTCCTGATGGAAAAATTAAAATATTGGCGCTTATTTGTGTTTTGGATTTTCAATGAATGGATTTAAGGGGTAATTTCACCATACCAAACGACATATCATGAAAAGCTTCGGTTTGTATTTCATCTGCATTTTAATTGGACTCAGCCTCTCAGCACAACAATCCAATAAAAAAGCCCTTCCCATCGGTGTTTTTGATTCAGGCACCGGAGGATTAACTGTACTGGAGGCAATGCTAACGCTGGATGCATTCAATAATGTTACGGGTAAGCCAGGTGCGGATGGTAAGCCGGACTTTGATAAGGAATATTTTCAATACCTAGCAGACCAGGCTAACATGCCCTATGGGAACTATGCAGCTGAACACAAAACCGATCTCTTAAAAGAGCATGTTATCAAGAACATGGATTTCCTTGTCAAACAAAACTACGACAAAGTGAATCAGGGGGTTGCAGAATTGAATGAAAAACAGCCTGTGAAAATGCTCGTATTGGCATGCAATACAGCAACGGCGTTTGCATTGGATGAGGTAAAACAATTTTCGAAAGACCAAGCCAGTAATATGCCCGTTGTGGGCGTGATCAATGCTGGGGTAAAAGCGGCACTTGCCTACCAGGCATCGCATCAAAAAGGAACCATCGGTGTTTTTGCAACCGCCGGCACGGTGGCTTCTGATGGCTATCCAAAAACAATCAGAGCTATGGCAAAATCATTGGGTATGACTGAGCCTGTAATAGCCAGTCAGGGTGGTTTTGGTTTGGCCGATGCAATAGACCGCGACTACAGTTTTTATGTTGATACGGCATCTGCTTATCGAAAGGATTACAAAGGACCTTCCATCAACAATCCCAATTATAAAATAGATACTTCATTGCTCTCCATTTATAATTTCAACGTTGAAAAAAACAAATTACTGTGTGAATTTGATGATACAGGGAAGTGCCTCGACATTCAATTGAATGATCCTGAAAATTATGTGAGGTATCATCTGGTGAGTCTTTTTGAAAAAATGAAATCGCAGCATGTTAATACACCTATGAACACATTGATTCTTGGATGCACACATTATCCTTTTATGCGCGATACTATCAGGCATGTATTGAATGAATTGTACAATTTTAAGATCAATGGACAATATGCCTATAGAAATGTGCTGGCTGAATATGTTGAACTCGTAGATCCTGCTGTTGAAACCGCAAAGGAAGCCTATATTGAATTGAGGAAGTTGACATTGCAAAACCAGTCCGAAAAAAAAGCAAACGTTTTTTTCATCACAACGCCTAATGATAAAATTCCTGATGCCAAATTACAACCCGATGGATGGTTCACCTACGACTACAAGTATGGAAGAAGTGCACATGAAAATAAGAAGTTTGTAAACTTCGTTCCATTTGACCATAAAAATATTTCTCCTGCAACTTACGAACGACTCAAATCCGCACTCCCTGCGGTGTATAAAAGCATAGCTAATCATTGAGGTCTAGCATTTTCAAGATTATTTTTTATGACTCCCCTCCTGGACAGGAGGGGTACCGAGACTGATGAACGAAGTGAATCGGGTGAGGTGGGGTGGTGGATTTAATTTCTAGCAGACAATCTTAAATGCTGGTTTAGTATTAAAGTATTTTGAATCCACCACCCCGGCACCGATGTCCAGGTGTTTCATCCCGATATCGAGCGAAGCGAGATTATCGGGAAGGGGAGTCTTTGTGAGTTCTACATTTTCAATAGGTTTATATAACCATACATTAGGACAATTTACATTTGTCCATATTATATCACGACAAATTAGTTATTACTTACCTGTATTGTCCTACCACCTCTTCCCTTGCTGTCAAACGCACGAAGTTTAATGACCCCCTTTTGATTGATTGGGTTTGTATATAATATACTGGTCAGTGTTGGTTCACTGCCGTCTGTCGTATATCGTATGGCCAGTCCAGGCAGTTGAATGTTGGCATGCACCAAACCATTGATGCTCTTGGCACCAACAGTGGGAATGCGAAAGTTTGTACCACCCTGATAGTAATTCAGTTTGAACAGTTCTTTTTTCCCAACTGTATTACTGAAAACAGACCATGCATTTTCATAGAGTTGCTTTGCCATTGCAGCATCTTTTGTTGTTGCCCATTCAGGATCTTCAGCCCAATTGCGTTCAACCAAGCCAAGCATTTTCGGGAATGCCAGATACTCAAGATCGTTTGCAGTGTGTATGTTCTCACTCCATAGTTGACCTTGTATTCCCATGATATTGGATTTGCCATAGTCGGTAAGTTTATCCTTCCCTGTTAGAATGTTTGCATCCACCGGAGATCCAAACCTGTCTACCGAAGTGTTTTTAAGATAATCATAAGGTATGAAGTAGAATGACTTGTCAACGTCTACAAATCCGCCCCAATAATACCCAACTTCATTAAAGTCCTTTTGATAAGCAAGATCGAAGTATAGATTTGACACAGCACAAAGGATTACTTTGTATCCTCCATTTGCCAAACGATATGGAAGGTCTTCTGCCCCCCATCCAATAACGGTATTCCATACATAGGTGTGAAAATTATTATTCGCAAACTCGGGGTTGACCATCATCACTTTATTTCCATCGACTTTTGATTCACGCATGCCAATTTCTTCCCATCCCGATAGATAAAGGTTTCTAGACTTTAGAATTTCATTTACTTTCCCCCAATAGTAAATCCAAAGATCGCTTGTTTGCTTGTACTTGTCTTTTGGCAAGGTCTTCAACAAATT
>CANJEF010000013.1 GCA_947472965.1 Sphingobacteriales bacterium | reverse complement strand
GATATTGAAGAAGGACGCATTATTAGCGATGATGAATTGAAGGGAAAAATTTGCGGAAGCAAACCATATTCTGAATGGTTGAACAAATATAAAATCAGACTCAATGAGCTTCCAGAGCCAAGGGTTATGTTCACCCACCTTGAGAATGACCAGGTATTCAAATATCAAAAGGCATTTGGATATAGTTCCGAAGATTTGGATAACATCATTGCTCCAATGGCAGTGGATGGAAAAGAACCTATTGGCTCGATGGGAACAGATGTTCCCCTAGCAATACTAAGTGATCAACCACAACACCTGAGTAGTTATTTTAAACAGCTATTCGCGCAAGTAACCAATCCTCCCATTGATCCAATTCGCGAAAGATTGGTGATGTCGCTTGCTACATTCATAGGCAACAATGGAAACATGCTGATGGAAGATCCATTGAGTTGCCATACAGTGGCATTGAAGCATCCTGTGCTTACAAATCATGATCTTGAAAAGATCAGAAGCATTGATACGGGTGTTTTTCAGGCAAAAACCTTACAGTGCTATTTTCGAGCTGATGGGAAACCAGGCACATTGAAAAAAGCATTAGACAGGATATGCCGTTATGCAGTTGATGCAGTGGAAGATGGTTTTGAAGTACTTATTTTACAAGATCGTGCAATTGACTCAGAGCATGCACCTATTCCTTCTCTTTTGTCAACTGCAGCTATACACCATCATCTCATTAGAAAAGGATATCGTGGAAAGGTTGGTATCATCGTTGAAGCGGGAGACGTTTGGGAAGTGCATCACTTTGCATGTCTGATTGCATTCGGTGGAACTGCCATTAACCCATACCTGGCCCTTTCTTCTATCAGAGATATGCAAATTGTAGGCAAAATTGATCAGCAACTGGATGAGGAAAAACTAAAGAAAAATTATATCAAGGCCGTTAATGAAGGACTGTTAAAAGTTTTTTCAAAGATGGGCATATCTACACTTCAATCCTACCAAGGTGCACAGATATTTGAAATCATTGGATTAAATAACGAAGTGGTTGACAAATATTTCACTGGAGCAGTTTCGAGGATTGAAGGAATGGGATTGGATGAAATTGCGAGAGAAGCACTTTCAAAACACCAACTTGGATTTAGCAGAAAGTCAATTCCTATTGACCGGCTTCCTGTGGGTGGTATTTACCAATGGAAAAGGAAAGGAGAATTCCACTTGTTCAACCCACAAACAATTCATCTTCTCCAACACTCCACTAGAACTGGTGATTTTTCACTGTTCAAAAAATATTCAAAGCTCGTCAACGAGCAAAGCGAGAAGGCTTGTACGTTAAGAGGACTTTTTGCGTTCAACCCAAACAGGCCATCGATATCAATTGACGAAGTGGAACCTGCAGAAAATATATATAAAAGATTTGCAACAGGCGCAATGTCGTTCGGTTCCATTTCTTGGGAAGCCCATACAACATTGGCCATTGCAATGAACAGATTAGGTGGAAAAAGCAATACCGGAGAAGGAGGTGAAGATGAAATTCGCTATAACCTATTAGAGAATGGAGACTCCATGCGATCCTCCATAAAACAAGTTGCATCAGCCCGTTTCGGTGTAACAAGTCAATACTTGACCGAAGCAGATGAATTGCAAATAAAGATGGCGCAGGGTGCAAAACCCGGAGAAGGCGGTCAGTTACCCGGACATAAAGTTGATGATTGGATTGGGAAAGTAAGACATTCAACACCTGGTGTTGGATTAATATCGCCACCACCCCATCATGACATTTATTCTATTGAAGACCTTGCACAGTTAATATATGATCTTAAAAATGCAAACCGCAAGGCTAGGATAAGTGTAAAATTAGTTTCAAAGGCAGGCGTAGGAACCATCGCAGCAGGAGTTGCAAAAGCAAAGGCTGATGTGGTGCTTGTTTCAGGCTATGATGGTGGAACTGGTGCATCACCAATGAGTTCAATCAGACATGCAGGATTACCTTGGGAATTAGGTCTTGCTGAAGCACATCAAACCCTTGTAAAAAATAAACTCAGAAGCAGGGTTGTTTTGCAAACTGATGGACAACTCAAAACCGGAAGAGATGTTGCAATAGCTACTTTATTGGGTGCAGAGGAATGGGGCGTTGCCACCGCAGCATTGGTTGTTGAAGGTTGTATCCTGATGCGCAAATGCCACTTGAATACTTGTCCCGTTGGCGTTGCAACACAAGATCCCGAATTAAGAAAAAGATTTAATGGTGCTGCAGAATATGTTGTCAATTTCATTCAATTCCTAACCAGAGAGTTGAGAGAAATCATGGCCGAGATGGGATATAGAACAGTTGTAGAAATGGTTGGACAGGTTGATGCGCTAAAAGCAAGGGATGATATAAAACACTGGAAGTACAGTGGACTAAACTTATCGCCTATCCTTTACAAAGAGCCAGCAGATCCTTATACAGGCTTGTACAAACAAGAAGAACAGGATCATGGAATTGCCAATGTACTTGATTGGAAAATCATTGAACAATCAAAATCTGCACTTGATGATTCAAATCCTGTAAAACTTGAATTCAATGTTCGAAATACTGACAGGTCGTTAGGAACAATGTTGAGCAACGAGATTACAAAAAAATATGGTGCATTGGGATTACCTGAAAATACCATTCACTTGAATTTTAAAGGAACAGCAGGACAAAGTTTTGGCGCTTTCAATACAAAAGGTGTAACACTTGAACTGGAAGGTGATGCCAATGATTATTTTGGAAAAGGACTAAGTGGAGCCAGATTGATTGTATATCCTCCCAAAGAGTCAACCTTCATAGCAGAGGAAAATATTTTAATTGGCAATACAGCTTTTTATGGTGCAACAAGTGGGAATGGATTTATCAGAGGAAAAGCAGGAGAAAGGTTTGCAGTAAGGAATTCAGGTGCAAATGCAGTTGTGGAAGGCGTTGGAGACCATGGTTGTGAGTACATGACAGGCGGTATTGTTGTTGTATTGGGTGATACCGGAAGAAATTTTGCGGCAGGAATGAGCGGTGGAATCGCATATGTTTATGATACAAAATCCGAATTCAAAAGCAAGTGTAATCTGGAGATGGTTGATCTTGATAACTTAGACAAGGAGGATCATTTAACATTGAAAAATTTACTGGAGCAACATTACAACGCTACAAAAAGTGCTGTTGCCAAATTTGTTTTGGATGATTTTGAAAACCAAATGCAATCCTTTGTAAAAGTATTTCCAAAGGATTACAAACTCGCATTAGCAAAATCAACAGTTGTAAAAAAGGCATTGACAAACTAAAAGGACAATTTAACTTATATGGGGAAGCCAACAGGATTTTTGGAATACACGAGGGTAAGTCCACAAAAATTAAAAGTTGAAGAGAGAATAACAAACTTCAATGAATTCACTAAACCCTACGATGATCAGGAGTTGAACAAACAAGCTGCACGATGCATGAATTGTGGAGTACCCTTTTGTCATCACGGTTGTCCTTTGGGAAATATCATTCCAGAATTCAATGATGCAGTGTACAGACAAAGTTGGGCAGAGGCATATGAAATTCTGATTTCTACAAATAATTTTCCTGAATTTACTGGAAGAATTTGTCCTGCCCCTTGCGAAAGTTCATGCGTGTTGGGGATTAATCAACCTCCTGTAAACATTGAGGAAATTGAAAAACACATTATTGAAATTGCTTTTGAAAAAGGCTATGTAAAACCAAGAATCCCCAATCTTCGGACAGGAAAAAAAATTGCAGTGGTGGGTAGCGGACCTGCGGGACTGGCTGCAGCGGCCCAATTAAACCAAGCAGGGCATCAAGTGATTGTTTACGAGCGGGATGAAAAACCAGGTGGGCTGCTACGATATGGCATACCTGATTTCAAACTGGAAAAGAATATAATTGACAGACGAATACAGGTTATGGAAGAGGAAGGCATTGTATTCAAGTGTAATGCCAACGTAGGAACCAATGTTAATATAAATGATTTGTTGAGAGAGTTCAATGCAATCGTATTGGCTGGCGGTTCAACTATACCAAGAGATCTACCGATTCCTGGCAGGGAATTCAATGGCGTTCATTATGCAATGCATTTCCTTAAACAACAAAATAAGCTTGTATCTGGCAGTGATATTTTTGCCAATACACAAATAGAAAGCAATGTTGCGAGTGAACTAATAAGTGCTAAAGGGAAAAAAGTAGTTGTAATTGGAGGTGGTGATACAGGCAGTGATTGTGTTGGCACTTCAAACAGGCAAGGCGCCAGTTCAGTAACTCAGTTTGAACTATTACCCAAGCCACCAGAATCGAGAAATGACGTAATGCCTTGGCCCAGTTACCCGCTGGTATTAAAGACCACCACATCTCACGAGGAAGGATGTGACAGGACCTGGGCAATTGCTACAAAAGAATTTATAGGTGATGAAAAAGGGAATCTTACCGCCTTGAAAACCGTTGAACTTGATTGGAAGTCTGAAGATGGAAGACCAAGTCAATTTGTTGAAAGACCAGGCTCAGAAAAAATAATTGAATGTGACCTTGTTTTACTTGCCATGGGCTTTGTCGCCCCCCAAAAGCTTGGTATGCTAGAATCGCTTGATGTTGAGCTAGACGAAAGAGGAAATGTAAAGGCATCTGAAAAAGAATACAAAACCAACATTTCTAAAATATTCACGTGTGGAGATATGCGAAGAGGCCAATCCTTGGTGGTATGGGCTATCAGTGAGGGAAGAGAATGTGCCAGGATGATTGACGAATTTTTAATGGGAAGCTCCATGCTTGAGACAAAAGACAAAAGCCTCATTTCCTAAACCTATCGTCATAGATATAGGAAAAATCATCAAAGACCGAGTTTTCGGTCTTTTTCTTTTACATACACATATAGATTTATTTAATATTTAAATATTTGGATATTTTATTTATCCACAATATTTTCAATATTTAGTATTAATAAACTGATTAACATACTGTTATACTTAATACAGTAACATATTACAATTTATTATATATGTTATTTAAACTGAATTTGGGTTACAAATTCTTAGTTTTGATATAATAAAGTATTGTTAATCACAAATTTTCTAAAATGAATTCAAAATTAATCCGAGACAGACTGCCATTCATCGTGCTCATATTAATTGCAGTTGCATCCATTTTTGTACCTGTACTTCCCAATTTTGAGGATAAAGAAGGTGTTTATAACGGCGCAGACATCACTTGGATACTCATTGCTACCGCCTTGGTGTTCCTGATGACACCAGGACTGGCTTTCTTTTACGGAGGAATGGTACACAGGAAAAATGTAATCTCAACAATGATCAAAAGTACAGTTGCAGCCGGTGTTGTCACTGTTATTTGGATAACATTTGGATACAGCTTGTGCTTTGGTGACTCTCTAGGAGGATTCATCGGCAATCCCATGACGCACTTTTTCTTCAAGGATGTAAATAATACTGCACCGTGGAGCCTGGCCCCTACTATCCCCAAAACACTGTTTTCACTTTTTCAATTGATGTTTGCCATTATTACCCCAGGTCTCGTTGTTGGCGCATTGGCAGAAAGGGTAAAATTCACCTCTTATATATTGTTTATTATCCTATTCAGCATACTTGTTTATGCACCCTTAGCACATTGGAGCTGGCACCCAGATGGCTTTCTGTTTAAAATGGGAGCACTCGACTTTGCCGGTGGAACAGTAGTACATATTTCTGCAGGTTGTGCAGCACTGGCAGGCGCCTTGCTATTGAAAAGAAGAAAAGTACATCTTGAGAGAACCGAAATTCCACCCGCAAATGTACCGTATGTTTTAATCGGAACCGGCTTACTCTGGTTTGGTTGGTTTGGCTTCAATGCAGGGTCAGCACTTGGTGCAAATGGTTTGGCCGTTTCCGCATTCGCTACAACCAATGCAGCGGCAGCAGGAGCAGGACTTTCATGGATGTTTTTTGATGTTCTGAAAGGTAAAAAACCTTCCGTAATGGGATTCTGCATAGGTGCAGTGGTTGGATTGGTTGCAATTACCCCAGGGGCAGGATTTGTTGGCATTCCACAGAGTATTTTTATAGGAGTTGTTGCAGCCCTTATTTCCAACACAGCTGTACACTACAAACAAAAATCAACCTTAGATGATACCCTTGATGTATTTCCTTGCCATGGTATAGGTGGAATGGTTGGAATGGTATTGACTGGAATTTTCGCTACAAAAGCAGTAAATGCAGCCGGAAATGATGGATTGTTTTACGGAAACGTGTCATTCTTTTTTGTTCAATTAAAAGCAATGGCCATTGCGGTAATTTATTCTTTTGTTGTATCCATTATCATTTTCAAAATCATTGATTTAATTCAACCACTTCGGGTTAGTATGGAAGAAGAGGAAATGGGACTTGATGAATCACAACATGATGAAAAATATATGCAAGGAACCCTACTCATGAAAAATGAAGAAGTTGAAATGCCATCTTAAAACATAAGGGTACAACACAAGGTAATGTTGGACTAGAACATGTACCTCAGTCATACCCCTTTTTATAACTAAAAAACGAAATCAATGTTACGAAAATTTTCCGTAATCAGCCTTCTTATGCTTTGTTTTCACCTTCCGAAGGCACAAGACACAACATCAAAAGCAGAGAAAAAATCAAATTTTACATTTAGCGGGTTTATTGATGCCTATTTAAGAGCCGACTTTAAAAACAATCTTTCAAATAACAGAACTAGTTTCACAAATAGTACAGGAAATCTGGCGCTGGGCATGGCCTCTGTTAAAGTGGACTATGTAGTAAAAAAATTCTCCTTTACAGCGGATCTTGGGGTTGGAAAAAGAGCGACAGAATTTTCATACAATGATAAAGGGGTGCTCGCTGCTGTAAAACAACTTTATGCTTCTTACGCGGCCGCAAATTGGATAAAGTTTACAGCAGGAACTTGGGCAACGCACGTTGGCTATGAATTGGTAGATCCTTTTGGAAACAGAAACTATAGCATGTCCTATATGTTTTCCTACGGACCTTTTCTTCATACTGGAGTAAAGTCGGATCTAACTTTTGGAAAATCTGGAATCATGGTTGGAATGTCTAATCCAACTGATTATAGAAAAGCCCCATCAGGTAGTCAACCAGCTTTGTTATTTCAATATAGCTATGCATTTAGTGATAATGTGAAAACATATTTGAACTATGTTGGGGGTAAACGCCCCTCGGATTCAGCCAAAGTAAATCAGTTTGATATCGTGTTTACTGCAAAATTAAATGACAAATTTAACGTGGCATACAACGGAACTGTAAACAGTTCAAAGCTTCAGAAAAACAATTCCTACGCCGAGGCTAAATCATGGGGAGGATCTGCAGTTTATTTAAATTATGACCCCACTTCAAAATTCGGACTGACGCTGAGATCTGAAATATTCAATGACAAAAATCAACTATCAGCACTTGGTTCAGCAAAAAGTGGCTCTTCTATTTTTGCCAATACAATTTCAGGAAATATAAAACTGGGGCACTTTACCATCGTTCCAGAATTGAGGCTTGAAAGCGCAAAAGAAGCTATCTTCTTTGGAAAGAATGATATGGAGATGAAAAATGCATCAAGCTTTTTACTAGCTGCCTATTACAAACTGTAGATGTTAAAATGAGGGATCAATACAAAAAGGGTGGCAATTAATTTGCCGCCCTTTTATTTTTTCCGGAAAAATATTCTAACAGGGACACCTTTGAAATTGAAACTCTCCCTTAATTTATTTTCCAAATAGTTTTTGTATGGCGTTTTAATATCATCTGGATGATTGGCAAAAAATGCAAAACTTGGAACGACTGTTGGAATTTGTGTAACAAACTTTATTTTTATCGAATTCCCCCGAACCACTGGAGGTCTGTGGGCTTCTATTGCTTTCAACATTTCATCATTCAGAACAGATGTGGCAACACGCCTTTTTCTGTTATCAAATACCTCCAATGCGGTTTCAATTACCTTGAAAATACGGGTCTTTTCAGTGGCTGAAATGAAAAGAATAGGAAGATCAACGAATGGGGCTAGACGGGTTTTCATGTCTTTTTCAAAATCCCTGGATGTATTTGTGCCTTTCTCAACCAGATCCCACTTGTTTACAATAAATACAATTCCTTTTCCTTTTTTTATTGCCAAAGAAAATATATTCAAGTCCTGCTGTGTAACTCCATTTTGGGCATCTATCATCATCAAACAAATATCAGCTTCATCCATTGCCTTGATAGCACGTATCACTGAATAAAATTCAATGTCTTCGTGTACCTTGTTTTTTCTTCTGATCCCTGCAGTGTCTATGAGAATAAATTCCTTTTGAAACAAGGTATAATGAGTATGTATTGTATCTCTTGTTGTGCCTGCAATATCACTAACAATGGTTCTTTCTGTTCCAATGAGTGCATTAAGGAGAGATGATTTTCCAACATTGGGCTGACCAATAATTGCAAACTTTGGGATATCAAGTGCCTCAGGTTCTACATCTGTTTCAATATGCTTTGTAACGTCGTCAAGTAAGTCGCCGGTACCACTTCCTGATATGGAGGAAAGAAAATGTGTGTACTCAAATCCCATGCCATAGAACTCCGTGGCTAGCAACATCCGCTCGCTATTGTCCACTTTGTTTACAACCAAAAAAACCGGCTTGTTTGTAGGTCTTAATATTTTGGCCATTGCCTCATCCAGATGAGTGATTCCTGTTGTAACATCACAAATGAAAATGATGGCATTCGCCTCTTCAACAGCAATAACAACTTGTTTTCTAATTTCACGCTCAAATACATCATCACTATCGGGCACAAACCCACCTGTATCTATAACGTTGAATGTTTTACCATTCCATTCAGTAACCCCATATTGGCGGTCTCTTGTAACACCAGGAGTATCCTCTACTATTGCCTTTCTCTGCTCAAGCAACCTGTTGAAAAAAGTGCTCTTTCCAACGTTGGGTCTTCCAACAATTGCTACTGTGTATCCATTCATAATGAGTTCATTTCAATCTACTGTTATAAAAATTCAAAAAGCGAACAACGTCTACTTCTCTGTTAAACTTGATTTTATTTTCTTTGATCCATGCAGCAGAACGTTCATAGAACTGCAGATTGGCTAGAATATAATCTTCTGATAATTTTTTTAATTTAATATTCCCAGTCGCTGTTCCAAGGAAGTATGAAGTTGTTGTACCAAAATAATAACGCTTAGCTGCACCAAATAATGAATCAGCAACAACCACTGACCGTTTAATCTGTTTATAAAGGATAGCTCCTCCACTATTCAACTGTTGCATGAATCCTAAATAGGGATCCCCATCTACAACAAAGGCCGCTGGGTTAAAAATGAATTCGATTCCATTTTCCAAGTCATGTGAATTATTAAACATCACAACCTTCGCAATTTGATCAGCAACAACCAGTTCAATTGAATCAGATGATAGATAATGAAATTGCTGTGAGGCAAGATTGTACTTCACCATAAACCGCCCAATCTTCCTGTTTTTAAAATCATAAATATCCGATGGATAAAATTCATCGTTGAAAAAAGGAGACCCTTGAACCTGAGAGTACTTCATTTTTTGTCCACCAGAAGCCCCGATTCCATCAATAAACACTTCATTATTGACCGATGAAGATTTAATACCGTCAAGCTCTGCTCTAGTATTCTCACGATATGCTTGTGCAAGTGTTTTGATAGAAAAGCAAATTATACAAACAGACAGAATAAAAAATATTTTTATTCCTGAAAGCAACATAGAAATATATCTTTTATGGGGGTTAATTATATCCATATTCCTTTAAATATAAATCATTGTTTCGCCAGTTATTACGGACTTTCACATACAATTCAAGAAAAACCTTTGATCCCAAAAAGGCTTCGAGATCTATTCTTGCCATTGTACCCAGTTTTTTAATCATGCTGCCGGATCCTCCCAAAAGAATTGCTTTTTGGGATTCGCGTTGAACAATAATGTCCACAACAATTTTTATCAACGTATTTTTTTCTTCAAATCGCTGTACTAAAACGGCGGTTTGATAAGGAATTTCCTGTTCAAAAAGTTCAAATATTTTTTCTCTTACAATCTCGCCTGCAAAAAACTTTGTAGGCATGTCAGTAAGATCATCTTCGGCAAAAAAAGCTTCTCCATCAGGAAGTTTATTCACAATTTGAGTGATCAACTCATCGGTATTGAGCTTTTGAGCAGCAGAAATTACGATAATATTCTTACCGTATTTTTTTGTTGAAAAGAACGCAACAGCTTCTTCAATCCTTTTTGCCTTTGTAAGATCAGACTTGTTAAGTACTAAAATACAGGGAACGTGTATTTTAATGGATGAAAAAAGAATATCCAATTGTTCCAGGTCATCTCGGATGTCAGCAATAAATAAAGAAACATCGGCATCCTGCATGCTTGATTTCACAGCATGCATCATCTTTTCATGAAGTTTATACTCAGGCTCAATAATACCTGGAGTATCAGAAAAAACAATTTGGTACCCTGGTCCGTTTAAAAATGCCCTTATGCGATGACGGGTAGTTTGAACCTTAGACGAAACGATGGCCAATTTTTCACCAACCAAAGCATTGAGCAAAGTGCTTTTACCTGCATTTGGTTTACCGATGATATTTACAAATCCTGATTTCATGCGTATTGTGCAAAGGTAACACAGTAAAAATTGTTTTGCACATATTAGATTTAAGTGTAGATTTGCACCGCGAAG
Source organism: Sphingobacteriales bacterium (assembly GCA_947472965.1). The sequence goes on along the minus strand of CANJEF010000013.1, from coordinate 174 downwards.
TAGAGCAGCGGTAGCTCGTCGGGCTCATAACCCGAAGGTCGCTGGTTCGATCCCAGCCTTCGCAACAGAAAAAAAGCAACCTTACGGTTGCTTTTCAGTTAGTTCTAATGAAATATGTCGTTTACATAATTTATTCCGATCAGTTCCAAAAATACTACGTGGGACAAACTAACG
>CANJEF010000012.1 GCA_947472965.1 Sphingobacteriales bacterium | reverse complement strand
TTAACATTGAAGAAAATGACAAGCGTGAACCTGTGGTGTATAGAACACCCCCAGGTATTCAAAGGGTTCAAACCTTAAGCAATGGTGGAATTAATATTCTGCAAAATGAGCAGTCACTCAGCATGAAAGTAATTAACCTGCAAGACGGAAATGGCAGGGCGGTATTCAAATCATTCAGCCATGATCTTCGACAATATAAAAAGCTTTCGCTTTTCTACCATGCAGAGGGAATTAAAGAATATACAAAAGTAAGTGATGGAGATGTTTATGCAGTGATCAGAATTGGAAACGACTACATTAACAATTACTATGAAATCAAGTACCCACTAAAGGTTACTCCTTTTGGAACCATTGATGAAACTGTTATTTGGCCTACACAAAATGAACTAGACTTCAATTTATCCGAACTGATTAATTTGAAAAACGAAAGAAATCTAAGTACAAATAATTTCAATAATATTTTCAGAAAAACCATCGATGGCAAGATTTTTTCTATCATGGGAAACCCAAATATTGGTGAAGTAAGAGGCGTTCTACTTGGGGTTGAAAATCCAAAAGGAGGAACTTCATCACCCGTGAACACAGAAGTATGGGTGAACGAACTCAGGCTATCCGGATTGGATGAATCAGGAGGTTGGGCTGCAGTAGGACAAATGAATATGCAATTGTCGGATCTTGGTTCCGTATCCATGTCGGCCAACATCCATACTGCTGGTTTTGGGCAACTCGAACAACGTGTAAACGATCGCTACCGCGACGACCTCAAACAATTTGACCTTTCAACAAACCTACAGCTTGGCAAACTTCTTCCAAAAGGGATTGGACTTGAGGTGCCATTCTTTGCCAGCATTTCAAATACAATGAGTACGCCAAAGTATGATCCTTTTGACAAGGACATCACGATAAAAGACAAATACCGATTGTATAAATCAGAACGCGATTCGATCAGAAACAATGCAGTTGATTTCATTGGTCTCAAAACAATCAATTTTACCAATGTGCGTTTTACACCGGATCCCGAGAAAAAAATTCGTTTATGGAGCAAGTCGAACTTTGACTTCAGTTATTCAATGACCCAAACCAGTCAACACAACCCACTCATCGAAAAAAACCAGGTAAACAAATCACAAGGAGGTGTTGGCTATAATTATACCACCCAGCCATCTTACATTGAACCGTTGAAAGATTTTCTAAAATCAAGAGCGTCTTGGTTGGACTTCATCAGAAAAGTAAATTTCAATCCCAAGCCATCACTCATTGGCGTTAGGATGGATACCAGAAGACAATTCGGTGCCATCCTTCCGCGAAATATTGGTGGAGGAAAATTTGCGATCCCAGAAACGTACGATAAATATTTTGTTATTGATAGGAATTATAACATGCGATGGGACCTTACAAAATCCTTTAACCTTGATTTCAAAGCGACCAATAATTCCAGAATTGATGAGCCCTATGGAAGGATTGACACCAAAGCCAAGAAAGACTCTATACAACGAAACTTTTTAAAAGGAGGACGAAATACAATCTATAACCAGAGTGCAGATATTACCTATACGCTGCCAACGAACTATTTCCCAATATTAAATTGGACAACTATAAATCTTGCACGCAGAAGCACCTACAATTGGATTGCGGCCTCAAGATTGGCATTGAACCTAGGAAATACAATTCAAAATAGCAGTCAGACTGGAGCAACGATGGAATTGAATATGAGCCAGCTTTACAATAAATCAAGGCTCTTACGTGCAGTAGAGAATTTACCGGATGTTCCAAGAGAACCAAGGGTTAGAGAACCAAAAGTCAAAAAAGAAAAAACAACGGCTAAAAAAACCAAGGAAAATACAAATCAGAAAAAAGCACCAAAAGTAAAAGACAATGGCAGTATCATTGTTGATACCATTGCAGCTAAAATAGATACAATGCCTAAAGGCATCTTTTCTCTTCCAGATGATTTTGATCCTTCCATCAGCACAATAAAACCTGGTGCATTCAGGGTTCAGAAAGTAAAGCCCGAAGAAAAAAAGAAGTTAGAAGAAGAAAAAATCGATGACGAAGCCTTAAAAGATGTACAAGAGAAGAAAAAAAAGGAACAAGTAGAAAAAACGAAAAAAGAAAAAGAAAAAACCATTCGAGAAAGAAAGGCAAAAGAAAGAACTGAAATCATTTTAACGCCAAGCGAAAGAGCAATATTACGGGTATTAACAGGTGTAAAAAGATTGGGGGCAACCTATAGTGAGAATGGTACAACATTCTTACCGGGATATACAGACAGCACTAAATTTATAGGACAAAACTGGAAGACGATGGCTCCTGGCCTAGACTTCATTATGGGCAAGCAACCAGACGAACAATGGCTAAAAGAAACAAGTAAAAAAGGGTTGATTACAAAAGACCCGGCCCTGAATAATTTATTCATTCAATCGTATGAACAAAGATTAAATCTGACAGCGCAAGTTGAACCCATTAGGGACCTAACCATAGATTTGAATTTAGACAAGAGTTTAAACAAAAACTTCTCTACCCTCTTTAAAGATACTGTTGGAACAGGCAACTTCAATTCATTGAGTCCATACTCAGGCGGTGGATTCAGTATTAGTTATATATCTTTCAACACACTATTCAGGAAGTCAAACCCAAATACAACCAGTGAAACTTTTAAAACATTTGAGAACAATCGTCTGATCCTTTCAAAAAGACTTGGAGAGAAAAATCCATACAGCAAAACAAAAGAGGCAGATGGATATTACAAGGGGTATGGGCGCTATGCACAAGATGTATTGATTCCGGCTTTCATGGCTGCCTATACGGATAAGGATCCTGAAAAAATTGCTCTCCTCGAAACAGGAAAATATGGTTCGGTGAAAGCAAATCCATTCAGCGGATATATACCAAAACCAAATTGGAGAATCACCTACAATGGATTGAATAGGATTGAAGGACTACAACAGTTTTTTACAAACTTTACCATCAGCCACGGCTATAATAGTACCTTGTCGATGAATAGCTTCAACTCAGCCCTGCTATTCCAGGATACATTGCTGGTTGGATTCCCTTCATTCGTAGATACGCTATCCGGAAATTATATCCCCTATTTCCTTGTACCCAACCTATCTATAACAGAACAATTTGCTCCATTGATTGGAATAGATTTTTCAACCCCTTCACAAATATCAGGAAGGTTCGAATATAGAAAGTCGAGACAACTAAGCATGAGTCTGATTGATTACCAATTAAGTGAAGTGAAATCAACAGAAGTAACCTTTGGTGTACGTTGGAGAAAAAGAGGTTTCCCACTTCCAATCAAAATAAAAATTGGTAAAAAAGAACCTACAAACAAATTGGATAACGACATCACATTTGCACTTGACTTCAGTATTAGGGATGATATCAATTCAAATTCCAGGCTGGATCAGGCAAATGCCTTTGCAACCGGAGGTCAAAAAATAATCACCATCCGACCTACAATAGATTATGTTGTTAGCAACAGGGTAAATGTGCAGTTGTACTTCGACCAAAGAAGGCTCAATCCATATGTATCAAATGCAGCTCCTTCTGTGAATACGAGAGGTGGAGTACAAATTAGAATTTCGTTGGCACAATAAGACGTAAGATGTTAGACATAAGACATAAGGAACAGCCTAAACCCTAAACCTTAAACACTAAACCTTAAACACTAAAAAAGGAAATCACTCACATCTTACATCTTTTGTCTTATGTCTATTTAAACAAATAAAACGAATTTGCCTGCGCAAGGCATGTCATCACAATACTATTGATGCATACATGCGGAGGAAGATGTGCCGTATAATGAACTGTATCGGCGATATCAGCACCATACAAAGGTGTATACCCTTCATAAACAGCACTGGCCTTTTGCTTATCGCCTTTAAAGCGAACGGTGGAAAATTCTGTGTCGGCAGCACCGGGATGTATAACGGTAACTTTTACTTTATGGCGAAGCAGATCAATGCGCATGGCCTGACTTAACGCATCAACAGACATTTTGGTAGCACAATAAACGTTTCCCCGCTCATACACTTCTTTGCCGGCAGTGGAACCGATATTGATAATATGTCCTAGCCCTCTTTTGATAAAATTAGGCAACACTGCTTTTGTAACATATAACAAGCCTTTCACATTGGTATCTATCATGGTCTCCCAATCGTCTAAATTCGCCTCATCAAACAAATCCCTGCCTAGTGCCAGTCCTGCATTGTTAACCAAAATATCAAGATCTTCCAAGATCGGATTATCCTGTAAAACATCGAACGTCTTTTTTTTATTTTGAACATCAAAAACAAGCACTGTAACCTTTACATTATATTTTAGAATAAGTTCCTCCTTTAGTTCACTTAACATTTCTTCTCTTCGACCTGTTATGATAAGTTCAAAACCAGATGATGCAAATTTTTCTGCAATGGCTTTACCAAATCCGGAACTCGCTCCAGTGATGAGTATTTTTTTCATATTGAAATTTTAAATTCAGAAAATAGTATACAGGTTGAAATATTTTTTTAATCCTTTCAATGAAGTTAATGAAACAATTCTTTGAAATTTACTTCTGTGGAGTATACAGAACATCACTAACGTCTAACCAGTGTGGTTTGTCCCTTTTTAAAAATCTCTCTTCCGAGATAGTCTCTTCCCAATACATGCCATACAAAAGTTTCATTACCCTGTTGCTTGCCTTTAAAAGCTCCGTTCCACCCTTTACCAACTTCGGTTGTGGAGAATACAAGCTCGCCATAGCGATTGTATAACTTGAAATAACTGAAGATTTCAATGCCAACAGGGATCGGAGTCAAGATATCATTTAATCCATCTGCATTGGGTGTAAAAGCTGTTGGCACATATATATCTGGCGGAGTTTTATAAACCTTGATTCTAATGGTATCTGAACCAACACACCCTTCTTTGGTAGTCACTTTCAAGGTATAAACAATTTCATCACTTAATTTAGCGATCGGGTTGAAAATAGTTGGATTGCTCAAATAACGTGAGGGAGTCCATTGATATGAATCACCACCTGATGCAAAGAGTTGAAGGGGTTGTCCAATTACAACAACCGTATCATTACCAGCAAATGCTTTGACTGGTGGGATGACTTCAACACGAACTGTATCGAAACCAGGTTTGGAACATCCTTTATTATCGTAAACAGCAACAACAAAATTGGTGGTTATTTGTGGACGGGCAACAGGATTTGATACAATTGGATTATTTAAACCCCCTGAAGGTGTCCATACAAAGCGGCTTCCTCCAAATGCTTTAAGCTGTACGCTGCTTCCATAGCATAAAATTGTATCGATGCCTGCGTTTGCAACTGGAAATGGAACAGGAGTAACAGTAACGGCATCTGTGGCAATGCAACTACCTATAGATGCAGTAACACTATAGCGTGTTAGAACTTTGGGCATAAGGATTGGCGCTTTTACTGTTAGGTTTGAGATGTCTCTCGCAGGTGTCCAGCTGAACTTCAAACCATCGGAAAAGGTCTTTAACCTCACACTATCCCCAAGACATATTGAAGTATCAGCACCAACTTCCAATGCAACAGTTGTAATTACCTTCACCATAACCGAAGCAGTGTTTTCGCAACCGGGCGACTGTGTAAGTTTAACGGTATAGCGGGTATCGGTACCAGGCTTTACAATTGGGTTACGGATATTTTGATTTGAAATATTTAAACTTGGTGTCCAAAAAAAAGTTCCAGATCCTTGGGCATTTAATTGTAGCTCATCCAAATAACACATCAATGTATCATTCGGAATTTTTAAAAAAGGTTTGTTGTCAACTACAATTGGTTTCGAGATGGTGTCCTCACATCCCAGGCTGTTTCCAACAATAAATGAAACATTGTAAGTTCCATTTTTATTGTAGATATATGAAGGATTCTGTAATGCAGAACTATCGTTGAGAACATCTGGATTTCCAAAATTCCATTTCCACCGGTTGATGCTACCATAGATTGTTTTGGATGCATCAATGAAATTATAGGGTACCCCAAGACATGACTCTTGTGCCTCAAAGTTCACAACAAAACCAGGAAATACTTTTGCGATGGTATAGCCTGTATCGGAACACACGTCATTCTTGTTGGTTATTAAACGTACATTATAATTGCCGGCTGCAGGAAAAGAATAGGTGGGTGAAGGACTATTTGAAACATCAAGATTTGTGCTAGAAATACCAAAATCCCAGTCATACGTTTTGATAAGCGGACTTGTTGATAGATTCATGAATGTAAGATCAAGGCCGTTGCATGTCAGAAAAGTAGGATTAAGCTCTGCTCTCGCTACAGAGCAGTCACCTATTTTCAAGTGCAAGTCTTTTCGATGGATATTTATAATTTTGCCATTTCGCTTTTCAATAACACCCACCGAGATAACATAAACACCTTGTATGGGGGCAATACCTGTAATTATTCCAGTATTCCTATTGAGTGAAACATCCGAACCGAAGGGCTCTTCACCAGAAAACCCAAAATTATAATTCAAAGACGTATATGGCGGTGAAGTGGAAATAACTGGCCTGGTTTGACCAACTCCGCGTCCTCCCCCAAGATAGGCATCCACAAATTCATATTCCAATTTATCATTATCAGGATCAATTGCACCAAAGTCATACCGAAAGAAGTTGTTGGCACATATAACGATAGTATCACTGGTCTTGAAAACAGGTGTGCTGTTCACAGGTCCATTTAGCACATCATTGGTTCCAGGAATATTCGTGGTATACGTAACTCCAAAATCCTCAGACCGAATGACATTGAATATGTTTTTGATTCTGCAACATTGTTGATATGCAATTGTATAACCCTTATTTGTGTATGGGAGATCCACTATTTCTGATCTATAATATCCAATTTGATAGCAAACACGCGGCGGTTTTGTTATACATGGATCTGGCTTTCTTAGAGAAACCACATCTATCCTCTCACGCTTCAATTCTAAACTCAGAAAATTGTTGATATTATCGAGACTGTAAACTGTTATAAACTCAGAGGCGAAGAGCGGAGCTGCCATACTATCAAGGTCAGAATCGCAATCCCGATATAATTTTAGTGTTATTCTATACTTTCCAACATTGGCGTTAGCACCGGGGCCTAAGTACTGATAGAATATTTCCCCACCAGCAATGTGATTCGCTAATGAAGGAACGTAGAAAAAAATCAATAATATGATTATTCGTATCGGCTTCAAGGTTGTTATTAGAATGAATTTATACTCCAATCTTGAAATTAAATGATTGTGACCGAATCGTTATAAAATTGGCATTTTATAAACAGTTTTTCAAGAATTAAATGATTTTTCATCATTTTTTGAAAGGATCCAAGATCGGTAACTGAGCAGTATAATTAAGGGTATTAAAGAAAGGCTTACAGTACCAGGAAAAATAAAAGATATGAAAAGAAGCACCAATGTTAAGATGCTGTAAATCTTAAATAATTTCAACCTTGATTTATTGACTTTCACCAGCATAAAAAAGAAAACCACATTGAGCGGAAATGCCCATATAATATTTATGTTATAACCAAAACTTTGGTGATCGGTTCCAACCCACATAATCAACAATAAAATCCCCAACAAGCCGGTGAGCAAAAACAATATTTTATCAAAGCCATGTTGGTAGCGTTTAACAGCATCCTTTTTCGAAAAACCCAAAGTAACCATGGCCGCTAGCAGAATTGAGAAAATAAAAATCGGCAAATAAAACGGCGGCAGTGAGGTTGGAATTGGCTGAAGGTCTGGCACCAGAACAACTTCTTCTAAAACCAATTTTTTATCCCCAATTTTTGCTTGTGCAACGACCTTTTGAAGATAGTCGGGCAAAAACATAGACTCGTAGATACTCATTTTTACATCTGCACGAAGACCCAAAAGCAAATCAATTCCAAGGGTGGTCCATGCCATTTTCGCCCTATCTAAATACGTGTGCAAATAATCTCGGTAAGAGAAAGATACGGGGTAAGACAGTCGTATGCTATCATATTTCAATGAGGCTGATGTGAAAATGATGTCACGCAGGCGAGTTGTGCAATTATCTTTCAGGAAATCATATTTATAATAACGATTTTGCTCCTGCATATTATCAAAAAGCCTAGCCTGAATTCCTAGCTTTTCTTGGCAATCAAATGCAAGAACTTGCTCTATTATTCCACGCTTGAAATATTCATATTCATACTTAAAGTTTGGAAAGCTTTGCTGGCTTAGAAAATACATCAACCTTCCTCGAACAAATTTGGTATAGAAGTCGGGATCATCAAAATCGAATGTTCCATAATTATAAACAATATCGGTACCTGCAGCAGTATCTACAATACGGAGTGCATTATGCCCAAACACAGAATAAAGCTCTGACCCCGGAGTACAGGTAAGCAGACTAATCCGCAATCCGCAACTATCCTGCGCCTTAACATTTGATATAATAAGGGCAAAGAAAAAAAATAAGACTACCCTATAACTTACCCATTTCATGCAGTTGTTTTAGCGGCTATAGTTAGGAGATTCTTTGGTGATTGCTACATCATGTGCGTGACTCTCTTTCATCCCTGCAGCAGTTATCTTGATGAACTGCGCCTGTTGGAGTTCTTCAATGTTTTTAGCCCCACAGTATCCCATACCCGCCCTTAATCCTCCTGCATATTGCGTAATCACTTCACTCAAGCTCCCCTTGTATGGAACCCTGCCCTCAATCCCTTCAGGTACCAATTTCTTTATTCCATCCTCGACGTCCTGGAAATAGCGGTCGCTGCTACCTTGTTGCATGGCCCCGATTGAACCCATACCGCGGTATTGCTTGAATTTTCTTCCTTCATAAATGATTGTTTCACCCGGACTTTCCTCAACTCCAGCGAATACACTTCCCATCATAACCGTTGAAGCACCAGCAGCGATTGCCTTCACAAAATCACCTGTATATCGAATACCACCATCAGCAATGATTGGGATATTCATTTTTTTCAAGGCAGATGATGCTTCCAAAATTGCTGTGATTTGTGGAATTCCGGCTCCAGCTACGATCCGGGTTGTACAAATTGAGCCAGGGCCAATACCAACCTTAACACAATCCGCACCCGCATCTGCCAGGGCCTTTGCGCCTGCTGCAGTTGCAACATTGCCAGCAATAATATTTAGCTTCTTGAAGTTTTTTCTTAAGAGTTTCAGTGAATCCACTACCCCTTTTGTATGTCCATGTGCACTATCCAAACAAACTATGTCAACACCGATCTGTTGCAGTGCTGCCGTTCGTTCCAAGAGGTCTTTGGTAATTCCCAATGCAGCTCCTACCCTCAATCGACCGAACTCATCCTTCACAGCATTTGGACAACTTTGAAGTTGAAGGATATCTCGGTATGTAATCAGACCAATTAATTTTCCATTCCTGCTAACCACAGGCAATTTTTCAATTTTATAATTCTGAAGAATTTTTTCTGCCTTTCGCAGATCGGTTCCTTCTGGTGCAGTGATGAGATTTTCAGTAGTCATCACTTCACTGACCTTTTTCTTCATATTAGTTTCGAATCGCAAATCCCTATTTGTAAGGATCCCTACAAGCTTGTTATTTGAATCAACAATTGGAATTCCACCAATTTTATTTTCCTTCATAAGTTTGAGTGCATCTGAGATAACAGCATCAACTTTAAGTGTAATGGGATCTATGATAAGTCCACTTTCACTTCGCTTAACACGTCGAACCTCTTCAACTTGATTTTCGATGGTCATGTTTTTATGGAGGATGCCTATACCACCTTCACGTGCCAGGGCAATAGCAAGGTTCGCTTCTGTTACGGTATCCATTGCTGAGGAGAGCAAAGGAATATTTAGTGCTATGTCCTTTGTCAGTCTTGTTGAAATGTTCACTTCCCGGGGTAAAACATCTGAATATGCGGGAACGAGCAGTACATCATCGAAGGTGAGTCCTTCGCCAACAAATTTGGGCTTGGGGGGTTGAATTCTTGTTGCCATAGGCGAAGGTAAACATTTTTTTAAAAATCAATGGAGGGTCTTATAGCATTTCCCCGGCAGGGCAATAATTAGGTTTTTCATTTCGAGGGAAAAAATAACAGCTGCAGCCATACTGGGCTTGATTCCTGCATTTATGGTGATCTCATCAATGGAGATAGGACCATTTTCGATGATTTGTTTAAATATTAATTTCTCTTGTTCATTTAAGTCGAGGAAAAGCTCCAATTGATTTGATTTTCGGGGGGCTTGCCTGGTCGTCCAATTCAGAAATTCAACAAGGTCGCTTCCAGATGTGATGAGATTAGCCTTGTTGTTTTTGATCAACTGATTGCACCCATGACTCTTTAAATCGGTTGTTCGTCCCGGAATTGCTAAAATATCGCGGTTGTAGCTATTCGCAATATCGGCTGTAATAAGACTCCCGCCCTTATCCCCACTTTCAACTACAATAACTGCATCAGCAATACCGGCAACAATTCTATTGCGTTTGGGGAAATTTTGCTTGTCTGGTTTTACATCGTGCATGAATTCCGTGAGCAGCCCGCCAGCATGAATCATATCGGATGCCAACTGTCTGTTTTCATAAGGGTACACGAAATTGAAACCATGTCCCAGAACTGCAATTGTTGGCAAGTTATTTTTCAACGATTCCTTGTGGGCGATGGTATCAATTCCATAGGCGAGCCCACTAAAAACCAACGTACCATATGCTGCCAATACGCCTAAAATCTCAACAACATTTTCCCTCCCATAGGCAGTGGGACTTCTGGTACCAACGAGGCTAATCGCTTTGCTGGCATTGAGATCAGCACTGCCCTTATAATATAAAACATGTGGTGCATCGATGCATTGCTCAAGTCGTCGGGGATATGAATCATGGCCTTTTACAAGTACTTTAATCTGATTATCATTTACATACTTGAGCTCCTTTTCAGCTTTATCAAACGACCTGAATTTTCTAATTTCAGATGCCCGTATAGATCCGATTCCAGGAATCAGTTCCAGTTGTTTTCGATTG